>ONTD01000143.1 GCA_900320675.1 uncultured bacterium | reverse complement strand
GCTAATAATCTAAAATAATCAGCACTTACTTGATTCTGTTATTATCATCTACCATAACAACAGTTGGGGTATGATTTTCAATTTCATCACTGTTTAAATACGCATATGAAATAATTATCACCTTATCACCGGGTTGAACTTTTCTTGCGGCAGCACCATTTAAACAAATACAACCGGAATTAGGTTCCCCCTTTATCACATATGTTTGAAATCTTTCGCCGTTATTAATATCCAAAATATCAACTTTTTGCCATTCTTTGATTTTTGCGGCTTTCATCAATGTTTCATCAACAGTAATTGAACCGACATAATTAAGATTAGCGTCCGTAACTGTTGCTCTGTGTATTTTTGAATATAAAAATTCTTGTATCATTTTATCTATACCTCGGTCAGTAATTTAATTATACCACGGACAAAATTTATACTTCAAATTTATATCCGCCGCCATATATCGTGGAAATATATTTTTTCCCGTTTGATATTTTGTCCAGCTTGGTACGTAAATGCCTGATATGCACTCTTATAGTCTCAATATCGTCATCAGGAGAATAACCCCACACATCTTTTAACAAACGTGCGGAAGATACCATATTCCCGTGGTTTTGAAATAATAAATTTAATATATCAAACTCAATTGGAGTAAGTTTTGCTATTTTTCCGTCTATCTTTACACTGTATGTTTCCGGTAATAATGTAACCTCACCCAATGTTAACAAGTCTCTTGTTGACGCAGATACAGGAATTTGGTTTGTGCGTTTTAACAACGCTCTAACCCTAACTCGTAATTCATCCATCTCAAACGGTTTTACTAAATAGTCATCTACCCCTATATTAAATCCGGTAACTTTATCATTTAATTGCGATAAAGCCGTCAGCATTAATATTGGAATATTCTTTGTATCATCATTTTTTCTGATGCGTTGAGCAACCGTAAATCCGTCAACATCAGGCATCATAACGTCCAGAACAACCAGCGCCGGCAGCTCCTGCTTACACAAAGCAAATCCTGTAACACCGTCATACGCCTGATAAACAGTATAACCTTCCAATTCAAGATTAACTTTTATCAGCTCATTTATTGCATTATCGTCATCTATAACCAAAATTTTACTCATAGTAAGTCCATTGTATTAATAACAAAAAATTTTTAAAAGTAAAAATAGTAAAAAGGATTAATAATTCTTAATAAAAATAATACGGCAGAATGATGTGCCACAGTTGGAAATAAGGCATAATTTAGGTTAATTAAAAATAAAAAAACGAAATTTAAGTGTTAAATTTACAAAAAATTTGGTTTTTATAGTAATATGTATATCGTAGTAAAATTTAAGTAAATATACATAAGTATAAAAGGAGGCACATGAATTGGCAATAACTTCACCTTTTACAGCGTTTAAAAACGGCAAAACAGAAATCCATTTGGGACAACATGTACTGGCTGAATTTTTTGATTGCGACCCCAACACATTAAATAGCCTAGATAAAGTAGAAAAATATATGGTAGATGCAGCGCTAGAATGCGGTGCTACAATAGTACAAAAATGCTTCCATATGTTTAACCCATACGGAGTTTCAGGTGTAGTTATTATTTCAGAAAGCCACTTGGCAATTCATACTTGGCCGGAGTTAGGTTACGCCGCAGTTGATTTATTTACTTGCGGAGAAAAATGTGATCCTAAAATTTCATACGAGTTTTTAAAGAAAAAATTTAACTCTCAGAAAGCAACCTTTACCGAATTAAAACGAGGAATTATAGATGAAGCTACTATGAAAGTTATGGAAAAACCGTTTGAAATTATGCAGCAATCTGTAGATTAGTTAATTCATATTAATTAATTAATTATATTCTAATATTTATAACAAAGAGACCGGATTATTACATCCGGTCTCTTATTATTTATATATCATATTCTGATATTTTATTTAGAAGATGCAGCTCTTCTGTCAGGGTTTGAATTTACTGCAACCGCATTTGGTTCAACCATACTCAGGTATAAGATTTGGTTTGCAGTAGCCTGATCTAAGTCGACGAACTTCGCTCCTGCTTGGACATCGGTAGCTGATACGACCTTAACATTTGCATCAACTTCCATATCACCGTAGCTTAAGTGGACAGGAACCACATCGCCAACTCTCAAGCTATTGTCGTGTCTTAGAGATACACCGCCTCTTGAGATATTTGAGATTGAAGATACATCTGGAGATGAGGAGAATTGTAATCCTTCGACATCATTCGGATTGAATCTTATAGCTTGACGTTTGTCGATAGCCGGCATAGTTTCCGCGATATCTTT
>ONTD01000146.1 GCA_900320675.1 uncultured bacterium | reverse complement strand
TGCCTGAGTAATAAAAGCTCCTGTTGCGAGGGTGTCTGTAAGAGCAATTATATGCTGCTCAAATTTGGTATTATGAAACTTCTCCGCCAAATTTCTTACAAACTGTGAATCAATCATCTTCCCGAAATACTTTGATAATTTAGCTGAGACATTTTCCCCGATACCTGTAAAACTGAGATTTTTTATTTGCTTATCTTTATTTGTCTCCGGCTTTTTATTGAATAACCTTGACATAATAGGTGGTATCATAGCACAAGTCAAAACTGACTTTGGCACAGCCACAACCAATCCGAGTCCTAATTTTATTAATTGAGTTGAAAATGTATATCGTGAAGAATTTTGAAGGTTTCTGGTTCCTGATTGAAGAGCCGCTATTGTAGAAGATTTAAGGTACTTAGAAGGGTTTTTATCAATGTTTTTTACAGCCCTTGCAACCGGCAAAGAAGCACCCAGCATAACAAAATAACCTATCAAGCTTGAAGCAATAGATTTTGTGCTTGCGTATTCCCTGTTTTCCTTATCTGTCTTTGGGGTTGCAAGTATTATAAACGGTCTGAGAGCAGAGAAAGCTAACGCAGCAGATGCGCCAAACAATGTTCCGTTATCTGCCGCAAACTTCAAACCTTTTTTTACAATTTTGCTTGTGTAAATAGACTGTACTTTCATTTAAGTTCATTATACAATGCTGATAATGAAATTTATAGATTTTATAAAAAATGAATTATACGGATGGAAAAAACTTGAAATTTTTCTTATCTGCGCTGCACTTATAGTAATAATTTGTAACACACTAATACTTAAAGATAACATAATTGCGATAATTTCAGCTATATGCGGAATTTTATACACAATAATTGCTGGTAAAGGGAAAATATCTTGTTACATATTTGGGGTATGCGGCTCTGTTTGCTACAGTATTTTATCGTGGCAAAACGCATTATGGGGAAATTTGTTGTTATACTTATGTTATTACATTCCGGCACAAGTATGGGGATTTTTCTCTTGGGGTAAAAATATTAATAAATCTTCTCACGCAATATTCAAACGGGAATTAAAATTAAGATATAAATTTCTGATAGTTTTGGTATCAATAGCAGGTTCAGTTATAACCGCATATATCTTAAGGTATTTTAACGACAGTAATCCTGCAGTTGACGGGATGACGACATTTCTTTCAATAATCGGAATGTTTCTTACGGTAAAAAGATATATTGAACAGTGGATTATATGGTTTATCGTGAACGTATTTTCATTAATAATGTGGATAAATGTAGTGTTGGGCGGAGTTAAAGCTTATTCAACCTTGATAATGTGGAGTGTATATGTAATACTTGCAATATATTTCTATTTTGAGTGGCGAAAAGAGATCTCTGCAAACGAACAGCAGACAAGGGAGATTTAATATGGAAAATCATGGACAAAGAGCAAAAGAGTTATTTAAAATGGGATATAATTGTTCACAAGCCGTGTTGGGGGCATTTTGCGAAGAATTAGGGCTCGATTTTGAAACCGCAATGAAGATAGCATCCTCTTTCGGCGGCGGAATGGGAAGAATGAGAGAAGTTTGCGGAACGGTATCCGGAATGTTTATGGCGGCAGGTTTACAATTCGGACCGGCAGATAATTCTGATATCAAAGCAAAAGGGGAACAATATAAAAGAATACAGGAATTAGCAAAACGGTTTAAAGAAAAAAACGGAAGCATTATATGCAGAGAATTGTTAGAGGGCATTGAGAATTCGACATCACCGCAACCTGCAGAAAGAACAGAAAGTTATTACAAAAAACGTCCTTGTATAGAACTTGTAGGGGATGCGGCAGAAATTTTTGAGCAATACCTGAAAGAAAATGATGTAACGACATTGCAACAGTCCTAAAATCTAATTAAAAAATGCCGAAGGTGGGACTTTACCTGAGCGTAGGCGAGGGTATGAAACCCGAGCCATACAGCGAAGGTATGCCGAAATTTATTATTATTAAAAATTTTACCGTTTATTAGAAAAAATGAGGCTGAACCAAGAAATTTTCACATCATGAAAAATTCTTGTTCAATACTCCCTGACAT
>ONTD01000149.1 GCA_900320675.1 uncultured bacterium | reverse complement strand
GCTCTTGCCGTAACATACCCTTTTTCGACATAAAGCTCATTTATTTTGTTAACAATTTCTTGAAGCTTATCAAAAGAAAGGTTTGATTGAGTATAATCATCTATGATACTTTTTATCTCATTTTCAGTAAGAATCAGTGAAGGAGCAACTTCAATGTTTTCAACATACACACCCTTTGTCGCATATTCTTCAAGCTTTGCTTTAACTACCTTACCTTTGCGGGTTTTGCTTTGTTCAGGCTTAACATTACCGTCTTTTTTACGTTTTTCGTATTTTTTGTAATCCTCCTGAACCTGTTTTTCAATTTGCTGATGTTTTATATTTTGCAAGTCATGGACATTTATAGTCCCCGCCTGAGGGATTATACTCTGAGACAAATCAGGCGCCGCAATACATAAACCCTGAAATACCAAACAACATATTAAACTTACCAAAAATCTTTTTTTCATATTTCCTCAAAAAAAATATAATATAAAAAAACACATAATGTAATATTAAATCACTTATTGTAAAGATTTTAAAAAAAATAGAAACTTTTCAATGAAAAAAGTTTATTTTTTTTAGAAAATTGATATGTGTAGAATAAGGATTTCAGGATATTGGTATGAATAGTAAAACAGGAAGCAGACTAATTGCGTCGATACTTTGTGCAAACATGTTTTTGATGAACACTCCATTTGGAGTTCTTGCATCTGAAATATCAGGATACAATCAAACCTCTGGCACTTATAACATTGAAGCTGCCAAAGTTTCAGGGAGCACAGGTTTTAGGCACTATGAAAAATTTAACCTATCCAGAAACGATGTAGCAAATCTGGTATATAAGGACTATTCAAAATTTGTAAACCTTGTTAACCAACAAATAGAGATAAACGGTCTGGTTCAAACTATGAAAGACGGCTCATTCTACAACGGACATGCCATATTTGTATCGCCAAACGGCATGGTTATCGGAGCATCCGGTGTATTAAATGTAGGCTCTTTATCTGTATTAACCCCATCTTTGAGTAAATATAACGATTTCAAATCAAGTTACGAGAGTGGTAATTTGTCTTCATATGAATATGATGCAGCAAGTTACAAAGGTTTAATATCAGATTCACAAGGTAATATTATTATCAACGGTAAAATATTAGCACGAGATGAAGTTAACCTTTACGGTTCGGACATAAAGATTGGTGATGGTTCCAACAGAGCCGGTATAATAGCGGGTGCAAACACCGAATCGTCATATGGAAGTGCAGATTCCGCAAGAGCAGCATTTGACAGTTTGGTTTCAAACAATATCACAAATACAAATTCATTTGCAATTTCTAACGGGAAACTCCAAATAGTTGCTAAAAAAGAATCAAATTTTGGTGCTCCTGCAGGAAATGTAAAAGCTGATATTGAAATAAAGAATGCTGATATAGGTGCTAATGAAATAGATATTTCTTCAATAGCAACAGTTGACCGTCAGGAAAGAATAGATTTGGCGGAAGCAAAAGTCAATGTAGAAAACTCAGCTATAACAGGAGATACGGTTTCAATTACTGCAAGCGCTGTTCAAAAGAAAAATATTGACAGTGCAAGTTTAATTGATGACGGACAATGGATTGCAAATGCAATGATGGATTTATTTGAAAGTGATACACCTTCAATTGGTTCTTTGTGGGGTGTTGCAGGTAAGGCAACTGCGGATGTAACAATTAAAAATTCAACTATAAGTGCACTAAAAGCACAGGAAGCAACATTACCTGACGGAACAGATAATCCGTTAAAAGACAATTCTGTTTATATCCACGCAGAAGCCTCATCTGAAACGACCGAAAACGCTAACTTCTTAACGCCTTCAATTATTGATTTTATAAAAAATGATGAAGCTAAAATAGGTGAATATTTTAGTTCCGAAGTTTATAACGGGTTTGAAGGTGCAAGAAGTTCTGCAACAGTTAATATAGAAAATTCAACTATTAACGCAACATCAGATAATGCTAAAAATGTCGAAATATCAACTGATGCATCATCAAGTCTTGATGCAAACAACAGATTATTAGCTATGTTTTTACCGATAGGTATGTATGGTGTAGGAACAGAAACGGTATCAAAAGCAATTGTTACTGCATCAACCGTAAATGCAACAAACGGTGATGTTGATGTAACGGCTGTTTCTACAAACGAAAATGCAATTGCGATAAACAATGACAGTGTTTTCTCAATAAAACTTGAAGACGGCCTTATAGCAATGCTTTTAAATAATACTGTTAAAACAGAAACTCAAGCCGAAATAATTAATTCAACAATAGATACAAACAATTTAACAGTTTTGGCAACAAATTTGGCAGACAGTTCAACAGAAGTTACAATGGATGCAGTTGCAGGAACAAAAGGTGAAGGCGAAGGCGAAGAAGTTCATGGTAATTCCGCCCTTTCTGCTGTTGCTATAATGAATCGTTCCGATAATAAAGTTACCGCTCTTATAAAAGGCAGTGATATTAAGACGGAAGAAGATACTCTTGTCCTTGCACAGAGTTTAAATATTACCGAAAATGCGGCAGACGGCAGTGTAGACGATTGGATGGTTAAAACACCAAAAACTTTCGAAAAAAAGTATTCGGACTTTTTAAAGCAAAAACAAAGACAATATTTCAATGTAAGTATCTTTGACAAATTAAAAGGGCAAAATATTGTTATAGCAGGTGAAGACGAAAATCCGTTTGCGGAAGTCGGCGGTGCTGTTGTTTTAAATAATACAAATAATTTAACAACCGCAAAAATAGAAAATTCCGATGTAACCGCAGGTGATGTTACGGTTCAGGCTAATACTATTGATTTACTTTCAAATGCCTCAACATCCGATACTCAAGGTGAAGGTCAATACGGATTATCTGCAGCGGTTATTTATAATGAACAAAACAATACAACTAACGCTATTATTGATAAATCGGAAGTCGAAGCTGATAATGTAACGGTTGATGCAACAACAGAACTACCTATGAATGTCGGTAATCTCTCTTTCGGTATGAAATTCCCGTTCAAAATTAAAGGCCTTGACGGCTTGTATGTTGGCGGGAAATTTGCATCAGAAGCAAACGGGAAATGGGATACTTCATTAGAATATCCCCAAGCTGACAGTGAAGCTCCTTTTTTTGAAATGACAGGTCTTGCAGAACAAAATATCAGAAGCTCTTATAACAGTTTAAAACCCAAATTTAGATTATCAGGATTTTTTAACAATCTTGCCCAGACAAATTCGATTGGCAGCAATGCTTCTGCTTCCGGTGCGGTTGTTATAAATCTTGTAAATACTAATACAACCGCAAGTATCCAAAACGGTTCCAATATAACCTTAAATTCAGAGGAAAATGAAAATGTCGGAAACAACCAAACCTCATCGGCTTCATCCGGTACAGTTGCGGTAAATGCAGTTAATTCTGTTATCGGTTATAACGGATTAGGACTTTTTGATATTCTTATAAACAAAATCAATTACAAAATCCCCGGACAACCTGACTGGGAATATGAACCGACTGTTGACGGTGGTAAATTTGGTTTGGGTGCTAATTTTGCTTGGGATGCGTACACAAACAATGCAACAGCTAAAATTGATAATTCTTCCGTTGAAGCAGGAAACGGTTCTATCGTTGTAGACAGTGCAACAGAACAATCATATCTGAATGTAGTAATGACTGGTGCTAAATCAGAAGCTGCAGGTATTGACGGTTCTATTCACGTTCAAAAAATAAAAGGTGATACATTAGCACAAATATCAAATGTTACGGGAGATAATTCCATAAATGCAAAGGATATATTAATAGATGCAGGAAGTGCACATATAAAAACTACCGGCGGGAAAGTACAACGAGATGATGATACCAATCAGGCAATGTGGAAAGTACAGGATTCAAGTGCTTCAGGTGATGAAAAATATGCAAGAGAAGCAAAAGACGAAATTACAAATATAATTCTTCAGGGTGCATGGACATCTCAATATGAAGAAGTTGACAACACTGTCCAGGAAAATTCACAGGGTGTTGCTGTGGGTGCAAGTGTAAATATAACTGATATTGACCGCAGTGTTAAGGCTGAAATCAATAATGCCGTTGTTGATGCAATAAATGATTTGACGGTTAACTCCGATACTTACAACCAAAAAATAGATATTGAAGTTGCTGCAGCATTTTCGGGAAGTGTAAAACAAAAAGAAATGGAAAATGTCCAGCAAAATGCAAATAATGCGCAGGATGACGAGGATAATATTTTCGGAAATCTGTTTGACGGTGAAGATGAATACATGAGAAATCCTGTCGGTAACAATTTGGCAGATCTTCAAGGTCAATTTTCAATGTCCTTAGCCGGTGCTGTTGATGTTACAACAGATAATACTAACGTTGAAGCAGGTATTGCTAATTCCGAAGTAAAAGCAGGAAATAAATTAACAGTTACCTCAAACAGAGAATCTAAAAATATTGTATTTGGCGGTGGCTTAGGTAAATCTAAAAAAGTAGGGGCAGGTGCTGCCGTTAATGTATACAAGCAGGAAGGTTCTGTTAAATCATCTATCGACGGTTCCACAATTACATTTGCCGGAAATAATCCTGAATTAAAAATTGATGCCACTAATAAAAACTGGATATTAGATATTGCAATCGGAGCAGGAGCAGCCGTTAATAATGCGGCTGAAGGGAAAGGGTTCCAAGCTGCTGTTGGAGGTTCAGCTTCTATTAACACTTTAAAACCAACAATTGAAGCGTATATCAATAATTCTTCAATTGGGATGGAAGATGATAAATCCGCCTATATTACAACTCAAATTAACGCCAAAAGTGATATTGACATTATCAATATTGCAGGAGGCGGCTCT
>ONTD01000176.1 GCA_900320675.1 uncultured bacterium | reverse complement strand
TTAACCAAATATATAAAAAATGACAAATTTTTATTATTTTGTTTATAATTAATATTATTAAAAATTTTTGAGATAATTTATGCAAGATAATGTATTAATGCCGGGTGATTCTGCCGGTAATTATGACGAAAGATGGACTAAGACTTTTGACTTGAAATTTTTAATTTTATGGTTGGTTTTATTTGTGTTTTTATTGAGTTGGACTGTAAATTTTGCTCCTTTTTGAGCATCAATTTGCAAGTCCGTTGGAATTTTGGTCAGCAATGATACTGTTCCCTCCTGTTATGACACTTTCGGAAGCATTTGCACCACATTCAATGGACACTCCTGTGATGATGCTTATTGGATTTTCCTTGTTGTTTGGTATTTGTTATATATTCTAAAAAGAACAAATATTGATAGACAAAATTGATGTTTCAGGAAGATTTACAAAATAGAAATAGCAGGTTTAGGCTTTGTGCATAAGAACTTGAATGTATTAAAAGCAAAGAAATGTATAAATTAATGAGTTCTTTTCCATTCTTTTATTTGCTCTAATTTAGTTTTATACTTTGTTTCCATTCCCTGTTCGGTCGGTTTATAGTATTCCCGTCCGATAAGTGAATCGGGTAGGCATTGCATACTTGTCATTTTTTCTTCATAATCGTGTGCAAATTTGTACCCTTTCCCATAATTTAATTCTTTCATTAATTTAGTCGGAGCATTTCTGATTTGCAGAGGTACAGGCTCTGCAATATGTTCTTTTGCATCACGTCTTGCAAGCATATAGGCAACATCCATGGCGTTTGATTTTGGTGCCATTGACATATAAATAACAGCTTCTGTTAAATGAACCGTACACTCAGGCATTCCGATAAAATGACAGGCTTGATAAGCCGCAACAGCGATTTGCAAGGCATGCGGATCGGCAAGCCCTATGTCTTCTGCGGCAAATCTTGTAACACGACGTGCAACGTATAATGGATCTTCACCGGCTTCAAGCATTCTTGCAAGCCAATAAACAGCAGCATCGGGGTCTGAATTTCTCATAGATTTATGCAAGGCAGAAATGATATTATAATGTTCTTCTCCGTTTTTATCATAAAGTAATGATTTTTTAGAGATACATTGTTCCAATGTTTCCTTTGTGATTGTAATTTCACCGTTATCATCAACATCTCCGTTTAAAATAACCATTTCCAAAGTTGATAGAGCAGTTCTGGCATCCCCGTTTGCAAATTCGGCAATAATCCTTATAAAATCATCTTCCATGTTTATTTTTTCATTGCCAAATCCTCGTTTATCAGTTATTGCGCGTTTTAAAAGTGTTACTAAATCATCTGTTTCAAGCGGTTTGAATACAAAGACTTTACAACGGGACAAAAGTGCAGAATTTATCTCAAACGATGGATTTTCTGTCGTTGCCCCGATTAAAATAATGCTTCCTTTTTCAACATAAGGTAAAAACGCATCTTGTTGAGCCTTATTGAAACGATGGATTTCATCAACAAAAACTATTGTTTTTTGTCCGAGTTTTCTGTTATTTTCAGCTTGTGCCATAACGGCTTTAATCTCTTTTATGCCCGATGTTACGGCAGAAAAATTTATAAATTCCGAATTAGTTTTATTTGCAATAATTTGAGCTAACGTAGTTTTACCTATTCCGGGATTTCCCCAAAATATAATTGAAGAAATTTTATCGCTTTCAATAAGTTTTCTTAGAACCTTACCTTCGCCTATCAAATGTTGTTGACCGACAAATTCATCTAAATTTTTCGGTCTCAGGCGGGAAGCTAACGGTTGATTTGTTTCATCTTCAAAAAGTGATTTTTGCTCCATATTTATATCCTATGTTAGAATTTTTCTGTATTTTTATTATACTTATTCTAAAAATCTGTTCAAGTGCACAGAATAAACTGACTTGGTAAAAAATCAAGCAGGTTACAATAAATGTGCCCTGCTCAATTTTTTATATAATTACGTAGTTCAAACTTTATTAGAATGTAATATTATGAACTGTTCCGTTAGCAAATTTGATATTAAATTTTAACGGTTTTGGATCATCTTTATATTTTAATACCAAAATTCTCATATCAGCTTGTTGTTTAAGTACATAATTTTCAGGTAAAGCGTTTGAAAATCTTTTTGATTCTGCTGTAATTCTAGCTAATCTAATCCAATTAGGGACACTGCATAGTGCTGATGTACCTGCGGTTAAAATTAATACCGGCGGGAATGTTCCGACTGTATCAATCATATCGAGTCTGTCTAAATCCACAAAGGCTTCTGTTGTTACATCTTTAAGTCCGGCAAGTCTTTCACTTGTAGCCGTAATAGTTGCATCTGAATTGTTTTTGTTTGTTACAACATATTCATATGCATGCACATATTTGTTTTCTTTTTGTTTTAATCGATATTCTTT
>ONTD01000151.1 GCA_900320675.1 uncultured bacterium | reverse complement strand
CGTAGCCGATAAAATAGGCGAAATCCCGCTTAATATCATCGGAACCAAAACCGTAAATATTAACCCTACAGTAAGCACAATTGATAAAAGGCTGCAAGCCCCTTTTTTCTTTCCGACAAGAATTAATAGCAGACAAAATACCCCCGCAATAAACCATAAGGCATTATCACGCTTTTGATCAGAAATATAATAACTTATATCGTTAATTGACGAAACCTCGGAAACCGATGTTTCTGCGTGAAGGATAACTTTCTGCCCCTTATGAAGTTGTATGTCATAAGCCGGATTACCGGTAATCATATTATCAACAAGTATTACATTACCTTTGTATAATCCGGTTAAAATTTTTATCTGTACAATTTGTCTTTCGCTATTTGGTTGAGATGGTGTTTGTATTTTATCGTCATATAATATAGAAACAACTTTTCCAATTTGAGATGGCAAAGCCCTGTTAGTATCAGCAAAACTTGCTATTGTGCTCAGCATAAAAAATAAAACCAATACTAAAAACTTTTTCATCAATACCCTCTCCTCAAACTAATATATAACCTGAACCCAAACATTTCTTGCACGAGCTTTGTTATCAAAATCAATCAATACAATCTGCTGCCACTGTCCCAGCTGCAAAACTCCATCCACAAGAGGGACCATCGTACTATTTCCGACTATAGAAGCTCTTATGTGGGCATAACCGTTCCCATCGTGCCAAGTTGCATCATGATGATATTCTACATCCACCGGAGCAATTTTTTCTAAAGCTTCCGGTAAATCCTCCAACAATCCCGGTTCAAATTCAATATTTGTAACCCCAACAGTACTTCCTGCCGCATACACGTACACAACAGCACTTGTCAGATTGTGTTTGTAGACAATATTTTGAACATATTTAGTTAAATCAATAATGTCCGTATTTCCTCTTGTGTGAACCGTAAATTTTTCATTAATAACTGTCATATAAACTCCTTATTCTTTTATCCGTAAAATTCATCAGCATAATAAGCAAATTCCAATTTTCCTACAATTATAGTATCACCGTCCTTTACCCCCATGGAATTTAACTTTTCAAATACACCCATTCCGGTCAAAATATTCTGAAATCTAATAACTTGTTCAGGATTTCTTTCATCCGTAACAGATGCCAATCTGTTTATTTTTCCTCCGACAATAATAAATGTGTCCTTGGATACTTTTGAGATTTCAAAAGCACTGTCGTCGTTATTTGTCGCATCAGGATCATCTTCAACTACTATATCCGACACAGGTTTTTCAATCTCCTCAACTTTTTTACCCATAAAATATTTTAATTCATCTACATTTTCACCAGTTACAGCCGATATCAGAAAAACATCTTCCGCTTTATCTTTAAACAATTTCAGCAACGTTTGTTTTCTTTCCTCGTCAATAGAATCTATTTTATTTAAAGCTACTATTTGATACAACGCTGCAAGCTTTTTAGAATGTTTTGCAAGCTCATTATTTATCTTTTCATAATTACCTACGGGATCTTCCTCAGTTGTATCAATTATATGAACAAGGAAACGACATCTTTCGACGTGCCTCAAGAATTCGTGACCTAAACCGACACCTTCGCTTGCCCCTTCAATCAGCCCAGGAATATCAGCAACAACAAACCCATCTCCCGATGGTTTATGTACGACACCGAGATTTGGGACAAGAGTCGTGAAAGGATAATCAGCAATTTTAGGTTTTGCCGAACTTATTCTGCTTATAAAAGTTGATTTTCCTGCGTTAGGCATACCCAAAAGTCCGACATCAGCAATTAATTTTAATTCTAAAATCAATTCTCTTTCAATAGGAGGTTCCCCGGGTTCACAAAACTGCGGGGCCCTGTTTTGAGCGGACGCAAAGCGGGCATTACCTCTTCCGCCTCTTCCGCCTTTTGCCACAAGAGCTTTTTGTTCATGCTTAACTAAATCCGCAATAGCATTTCCTGTTTTTAAATCTCTAACAACCGTTCCGACAGGTACTTTTATATACAAATCTTTAGCCCAGTGTCCATGACAATTCTTTATCCCGCCATTTTCACCGCTTTCAGCCTTAAACACAGATTTATACTTAAAATCCATAAGGGTAGACATATTTTCATCAGCAATCAAATATACATCTCCGCCTTTGCCACCGTCTCCGCCTGCAGGTCCGCCCTTATCAACATACTTTTCCCGTCTCCAAGCTACCATACCGTTTCCGCCGCGACCGGAAATTATTCGGATTTTTGTTTTATCTAAAAATTGCATTCCCTAATCCTTTTTTATTTATGGTACAATTTTACTATGAAAATGATAAAAAATACATTATTTTCCCAAACTCCAATTGAGGTAGGACAGGGAAGCACAAAAGATAACTATATTATGGCAATTGAATCAAGCTGCGACGAAACGGCCTGTGCAATAGTCAAAAACGGTAGAGAGGTTATAGCAAATATTGTAGCCTCACAAATAAAAACCCACGAAAAGTTTGGCGGGGTAATTCCTGAGATTGCGGCAAGAGAACATTTAGATTCAATTAACGTGGTAATAGATGAAGCATTTTCTCAAGCTAAAGAAATCGCAAATATTGAGCCGAAGGATATTACCGCATTTGCCGGAACAGTAGGTCCTGGGCTTGTCGGGTGTTTGCTTGTCGGATTAAATGCTGCAAAAACCTTAGCACTTGTTTACGACAAACCGTTTATCGGGGTGAACCACTTGAATGCTCATCTTTGCGCAAATTACCTTGACACCGACTTGAAACCGCCATTTATGGCACTATTGGTTAGCGGCGGGCATACTCAAATAATTGATGTAAAATCATACTCCGAACAAACTATAATCGGAGAAACAATAGATGATGCTGTAGGAGAAGCTTACGATAAAGTAGCAAGATTAATAGGATTACCGTACCCCGGAGGTCCAAAATTAGATAAAATGGCTCAAGAAGGGAACCCTAAAGCCTACTTATTACCTAAAGCAAAAGTTAACGAATTTGATTTTAGTTTCAGCGGATTAAAAACCGCCGTTCTAAGACTAATCAAGCAGTTAAAAGCAGATAACAACACCGAAAATCTTAGTGAAGATATTATAAAAGATGTCTGCGCAAGTTTTCAGGAATGCGTATCCTCAACTTTAGTAAAAAAAGTTAAAAAAGCACTGGAACAAAGCGGCTATAATCAAGTAGTTATAGCTGGCGGAGTTGCGGCTAATTCCGAAATCAGAAAAAAGATGTTTGCACTTCAAGATGAAGGATACAAAGTATTTGCACCACCTATGAAATATTGTACGGATAACGCAGCAATGGTCGCTTCTTGTGCGTACTTTAATACAAACACATTCGACGATATTAACGTTGAAGTTTTCTCAAGAGTGAAATAAATTTTATCCCACTAAACTCTTTGCAATAACCTCTCTTCAACTTTATTTAAGATAAACGAAGTAACCTCTTTTTCAAGCTGACAACCGAAATGAGAATTTACCTCTTTTATAAAATAACAAGGACTCGTTACATTTATTTCAATAATTTTTCCGTCAATCACATCCAGTCCGGCGAGATAAATTCCAAGAGAATTAAGCTTTCGCGCCACCGGAAGAAAGCTTTGGATTTCTTCTTGAGATAATTCAGCTTTTATAATGTTTTCATCACAATGCTCATTAAACTTAAAATCATTGTTACTCGGCAGCTTTTGTACCGAATAAGGCAAAACCTTTTCACCTAAAAACATAACACGTTTATCACCGTATTTTGCAGCAGGGATATACTTTTGAACCATAGCCAGTGTCTTGCCGTCATTTGTCATTGAATTTATGATTACAGACGTATTTTTATCTCCTCTTTTTAATGTCATTACACCTGCACCGAAACATCTGTTCAACGGCTTTAATACTATTTCTTCGTTCTCATCCAAAAACTTCAAAATATCACTTCTTGATGAAGTTACAATATTTTCGGGCATCAAATCTTTAAAATACACAGCATGCAATTTTTCATTAAAATCTCTTACTGCTGATGGCTTGTTCATAACTAAAGTTTTTGACTCGTCTACAAAATCAAAAATATATGTAGAATTTATGTAATCACCATCCACAGGCGGATCTTGCCTAAACATTACTAAATCAAAATCATTTATATACATATGAACATCAGATTTATCAAAGAAAATATTCCCGTTTTTTTCGTATGATTTGTAACAATGCGTCATAGGTTTGCCGTCAATCAAAGATAAACCGTCAATTGTAGTTATATAAACATCCTTACGTTCATACAACATCTCTCGGATTATCCAGAAATTTGTTACAAGATTATTAAACTCAAACCACTTTAATTCTAACCTGTCAACAATAAATAATATATTCATATCATATCCCTCTTTCATAATTATAATAACACCTGACAAGATTTTATCAATAGGAAAAAGAGAGAATTCAACCTTGTCAAAATTAAGATAATAATATATAATGATTCTATGTTGGATGAATCGATATTAAAAGACGTTACAGGCGAAGAATATATTCCGGTAGCTTATGCACCGGATGACAAGTATGTTTGGCTCACACTTGTCTCAATGGTCAGTGTTGCGGAGAATACCAAACAAAAAATTGATTTTATTATCCTGTACTCATACCTTTCAGATGAATCTATGAAAATTTTAGATTTCATCAATACCTATGAACATTGCAGAATTTCATACATTCAAATAAATATGAATATATTCAAAAACTTTAAAAACGCATCTTGGGTAACTGTTCAAGCTTGGTTCAGGGTTTTAATTCCGTCGATATTTAATTATACAAATAAAGCTATATACCTTGATTGTGATACTATGCTCAGAGGTGATATAAAAGAGTTTTATGATATTGATATTGACGATGTTTTAGTCGGTGCGGTTACCGATATTTGGAATATAAAAAGCAATGCTAAAAGATTAAAAATGAAGAGCGACTCATATTTTAATTCCGGAGTTCTGCTCATAAATTGCAAGAAATGGCGAGAAGAAAACCTCTTTGAAAAAATCAAGCAAAACGCCATTGATAACCCTGATATAAAACACGGAGATCAGGACACCCTAAACTTCGTAATTGATGAAAACAAAAAAGTGTTATCAAAACGATACAATTACTTAGAAACCTGGTGGAACAACTACTACAAGGAATATGAAGGAGATGACCTGACGGATTACGAGCAAAGTGCTCAAGATCCTTTAATAGTCCACTTCACGGCATTCAAACCGTATGAACCAAAATCCAGACACAGCAGAAGAAAAGAATGGTGGAATTACGCTAAAAAGACGCCGTATTACACCAAACTGCTTGAACGCTATAAAGACGATTCAGAAAGATATGTAGATTCATTACCGCAAAAGTAGTTTGTCTATATGCATTAATGTAAATTTTTATGTAATTATTATTTTTAAATGGCAAATATTTTATTGTAAGTGTTTTAATATATTTAAGTAGTACAAATGTAGGTGAAATTTTATGGTAGATGCAATTAATTACGCAAATAAGTTAAACTCTTGTCCGTGTCCGAAACCGCAAGTAGCATTTAAAGGTGAACAAGCCCCTGTCGATATGGAGCAAAAACCCGATACTTTTGAAAAAGAAAACAAAGCCGCAGAAGTAACAGAAGAAAAACAAGGTATGTCAACCGGCAAAAAAGTTGCAATCGGAGTTGGTTCATTATTAGCACTTGTCGCTGCAGGGTTCGGAATTAAAAAAGGTCTAGACATAAAAGCTGCCAATAAAGCTCTAAAAGAGGCTGCTCAAGCTGTCGGCATTGAAGATGTAAATTTGTATAAACAATTAAAAAGTATGTTTGGAAAAGTATCTAAACTTGATGGCGAAAAGTTAGAAATCCAAGATATATTAGCAAAAATAGATAAATTAAATGAAAAAGGTTTAATTAAAGATGGTGATAAGTACACTATATTTCCACCGAAAATGACACAAGAAGTTTTTGCTAAAGAACATCCGGGTATTAGTGTTCCTGAAAATGCAATTGCAACAATGGTACAACGTGCAGACGGAAAGGAAATTGCCTGCAAAGAATTGATATTGAACAAAGGTTTAGGAGAATCTTTAACTGCTTATCCTCAAGATAAATTGATTGTTATACCAATAAAGTATACGTAATGTTTTTTGTTACAAAAGCTTACGAACAGTTGACTTACGGCATTGTACGAGTATTACTCACGCTTTCAAATTCCAAAATGTCATTGTCATCAGGTACGACAACATTATTTAGTTTTAGAGATTTTATATCCTCTCTTGTAACTGTTAGGTGGCTTACTGTGTCCATGTGGCTTGCAATTATTGTTGAATTTTTTGCATAATTTGATATTGCTTTAACATCCTCGATATCCATAATCAACCTTTCGCCCCCACCCACCAAAACAGTAGCGCCGCAAGCATTTATAACAATTATTTCAGGGTTGAATTTATCAATAGCACTTCTTACTTCATCGCACCAAATTGTGTCCCCTGCAACGTATAAGGTTTTTTCTGCGGCAGATTTAAACACTATTCCCATAGCATCATAAGGCATCCCGATTTGCTCGCACATCGGTTTTACAACTTCACGTCTGCCGTGCTGGCATTGTGTTTTATATAGTGTAATCCTTTCAAAATCTGTTCCGCCTTCAGAAATAATACGAACATCATTGAATCCAAAATTTTTAATAATATTCAAATCCGTTTCATTCTGAACAAAGAACGGAATATCTTTATCCAATGCTTTTACTGCAAATTCATCAAAATGATCAGGGTGAAAATGCGTCAAAATTACTGCATCTACATCAACAATTTTATCAATAGAAATAGGCAAATCAACTCTTGGTTGTCTAAATTCACTATTCATTGCCCCCTCGAACCCGGGCATAAAATCCTTTGGCATCAGCCAAGGGTCGATTAAAAATCTTTTGTCGTTAAAAGTTACAATTATTGTTGCATTTCTGATTTGATGAATTTTCATAGATAACTCCTTAATGGCTGCAATGATGTCCTTCGCCATGGTGGTGGCAGTGCGCGTGGCCGTGTCCTTCTCCGCCGCATGCATTTTCTCCTGTTTCAAGAGAATTTGCCATATATTTTTCCAATACTTCTCTGATAGGTAATTCAGGGCAACCTGCGACAACTTCAACACCATTCATAGCAAACATCATCATAGGTCTGCCGCCCATACCGCCTGCTAAAACTTTACTTACACCCTGTTCTGATATCCAAGCAGCACTCTGACAAGAAATTCCTTCTTCCGGTATTTTTTCTTCAATGCTTAAAATTTCGTGCGTTTCAGGGTTAATTTCAGCAAAAGTGAATGAATCACAATGCCCAAAATGTCCGCATAATTTACCTTCACTTGTCGGAATACAAATTTTCATAACCATATCTCCTTTTAATTTTTCTATGTT
>ONTD01000152.1 GCA_900320675.1 uncultured bacterium | reverse complement strand
CTGATTCAATGCAATTTCTTCCAAACAAGCAATTTTTTCTCCTTTATTAAACTCCATAGCTTGAATAAAATTACTTGCTTGTAACATAGAATCGTGTGTCCCCGTATCAAGCCATGTAAAACCTCTGCCTAAAATCTCTACATTAAGCAAATTTTTTTCAAGGTAAATTTTATTTAGATCGGTAATTTCCAATTCACCCCTTTTAGATGGAACAAGTTCTTTTGCATATTTACATACATTACCGTCATAAAAATATAAACCGGTTACAGCATATTTAGATTTTGGATAAGCCGGTTTTTCTTCTAATGAAATAACTTTTTTATTTTTATCAAATTCTACAACCCCGAACCTTTCAGGATCATGTACACGATATCCAAAAACTGTTGCCCCAACATTATTCTTAATTGCATTCTTCATTAAAGTTGAGAAACCAAATCCGTGAAAAATATTATCACCTAAAATTAATGCTACGTTATCTTCATTAATGAAATCTTCTGCAATTAAAAAAGCATCCGCTATACCTTTTTGAACATATTGTATTTCGTATTCTATATTAAGTCCATATTGGGAGCCATCTCCTAATGTTTTTCTAAAATTGTCATAATCGTCTTCATTTGTAATTATTAGTATATCTTTTATTCCGGCAAGCATAAGCGTAGATAAAGGATAATAAATCATAGGTTTATCATATATAGGCAATAATATTTTTGATATTGGTAAGGATGCCGGATATAATCTTGTACCTGCTCCTGCTGCTAAAATAATTCCTTTCACGCAATAACCTCCACATTTAAATTTGACAATTCTTTTTCCCATTGATATGCAGTTTGTATGCTATCTTCCAAACTTTTTTGCGGCATCCAATTTAGAATTTCTTTGGCTTTAGAATTATCTGCGACTAACTTTGCAGGATCTCCATCTCTACGCCCCATAATTGCAACAGGAATTTTTTGTTCTGTTACCTTTTCGCACAATTCAAAAACTTCTTTTACAGTATTCCCTTCCTGCGTTCCAAGATTAAAGAAATTAGTTTTTCCGCCATTTTTTAGGTATTCAAGAGCAAGAACATGTGCCTGAGCCAAATCTTCTACATTGATATAATCTCTTACGCAGGTTCCATCTTTTGTATCGTAATCAGTTCCGTACATTTCAAATGTTTTTGAATCACCAAATGTTGATTTAAGAATGTTAGGAATTAAATGAGTTTCCGGCTCGTGCCACTCCCCGATTCTTGCTTGGACATCTGCACCTGCGACATTGAAATATCTCAAACGAACCGATTTTAAGCCATACGCTTTATCATAGTCATCCATTATTTTTTCAATCACTAATTTTGTTTGTCCATACGGATTAATCGGATTCTGTGGATGATTTTCATCAATAGGAATATATTTCGGCTCGCCATAAGTTGCCGCAGTTGAAGAAAATACAATATTTTTGACATTATTATTTAACATTGCATCAAGTAAATTTAATGTCCCTACGACATTATTGCGGTAATATTTTGCAGGATTTTTAACTGATTCCCCAACCTGAGAGAATGCGGCAAAATGAATAACCGAATCAATTTTAAAATTTTCAAAACAAGATTCTAGATCATTTGTGTTTAGTAAATCACTATTAATAAATTTTACATAACCGAATTGTGATAATTTTGAAACCGTTTCAAGGTGACCAGTTGATAAATTATCATAAATAACAACTTCATATCCTTTTTTAAGAAGAGCCATAACGCAATGGCTACCTATATATCCTGCACCGCCCGTAACTAAAATCATTTATTTATCTCCTCAAAAACTTCTATT
Organism: uncultured bacterium; assembly: GCA_900320675.1. Classification (GTDB taxonomy): domain Bacteria; phylum Cyanobacteriota; class Vampirovibrionia; order Gastranaerophilales; family Gastranaerophilaceae; genus UBA1221. Next base: position 2,461 of record ONTD01000152.1, on the reverse strand, counting down.
GCACGTAAAATAGCTTTATCCATATCATAATATTTGTAATCTCCAAGCCTTCCGAGAAAATACACGTTTTTTATTTTTTTTGCTTTTTCAAGATACTTGTTATATAAAGTTGTGTTTTCATCTTTTGGAATTGGATAATATCTTTCATTTTTACCAAGTTCAAAGAATTCGGAATATTCTTTGGCAATTACAGTTTTATCTGATTTGTCATCTAAGTAATACTTGTATTCGTGAATTCTTGTAAAATCATAATTACAAGGGTAATTAACACAAGCGTTAGATTGATAATATGGTTTGTCATAAGTTTCAAATTTAAAATTAACACTTCTATAAGGTAACTGTCCGAATTCATAATTAAAGTATTCATCAATTGAGCCAGTATAAAATATTTTATCGAATTTTGAAGTATCAATATCTTTAAAATCAGTTTTAAGTCTTATTTTTATGTTTTTATGAGATAACATTTTCTCAATAACTTTTGTATAACCTTCAATTGGTATTCCTTGATATTTATCTTGAAAATATCTGTTATCTTTACTTAAATATACGGGAACTCTTGCAGTTACTGCTCCATCAACATCTTTAGGCGATACTCCCCATTGTTTCGTTGTATAGTGCAAGAAAATCTTCTCATAAACATAGTTTGCTAGAAATTTTAAATCGTCATCATCTTGTTTTTGAAATTCTAAAATTGGGACTTTTGAATTTACTTCAAAACGATCTAATAATTTTTCTTCTAATTTTTTTGCAAGTGTATATGGGAAAACATCGTATAGAGTATTAAAATTAAATGGTATATGAGTTTCTATACCATCTAAATAGCCTACAACTTTATGCATATAAGTATTGAAATCTGTAAATTGCTTTAAGAATGACCATACTTTCTCAGATTTAGTATGAAAAATGTGAGAACCGTATTTGTGAATCATAATTCCGTTTTTATCTCTATAATCATAACTATTTCCGGCAATATGATCCTTCTTATCAATTATGATAACTTCTTCATTTAATTGACTTGCTATTAAATATGCGATTGTTGCACCTGAAAATCCGGCTCCTACAACCAAATTCTTAGCCATTTGCTTTCTCCTTCTTTTTCGGCTTTATGTAAAATGGTATTCCAAGAATAGTGACTACTTTATATTTAATAGCCCCTTTATATTCGTTTTTGAGTGAAAATATTTGTTCGAAAAAATCTCTTTTTGTTTTCATTTCTTTTAAGAACTTTTTAAATTCTTTTTCACTTGAATAATATTGAAGGCACATATCTTCAAATCTTTTTATGCTCTCATCAGGTATTTGACCATAATGCCAAGTTATTACTTTTTGAGCATACGATTTCCATTCATCTTGCAATTCGTCAAATAACTTATTTTTTATTAAAAATTCTTTTAAAAGGTTTATATTATCGAATACACAAAAATTAATATCACTTTTAATACGAACAGATGAACCTGTCCTTATACGATAAAAATATAAGTATTTATTTAGATAATCTATTTTGTTAGCAAGTACAATTGCTCCATCTGCAAACAAATGGTCTTCTCCATGTTTACTTGGAGCAAAGCGTATCTTATTAGATTTAATAAATTCAGTTTGATAAAAATGAGCCCAAACATGTAAATCCAAGCCGGATAAACAGTCCTTTTTTAGAATTCGCCAAGTATAATATGGCGTTTCATTTAAATCATAATTATATTCTTCTTGTATTTGCTTAACAAATTCTTGCTGTTTGTATTTTCCGGAATAGTCGTTATATTCTGTATAATTGAATTTTACTACTTGTGAATTATGCTCTTCTGCAAAGTTATAAAGTGTTTCTAGCATATTCAACTCAATCCAATCATCAGGGTCGATAAATTGAATATACTTACCTTTTGCAATTTCAACACCATTATTGCGAGCAACTCCTTGCCCTTGGTTTTCTTGTGAAAAAACTATAAATCTATTATCTTTTTTAGCATATTCATTTAGTATTGCTAATGAACTATCTGTTGAACCATCATTTATACAAATAATTTCAATATCTTTTAGTGTCTGATTCACAATAGAATCCAAACACTCTTTCAAGTATTGATCAACATTGTAAACAGGTAATATAACACTTACTTTTATATTATTTTCACTAGTCATAAATCCTATATCCTACTCAACGACTTCTAAAATTTTGATAAAATCAAATAAATAATATTTAACTTTTCTTCCTTTTTTACGACTTGTTAGAATAGGTAAATAATTAAAACTTAAAAAAGTAATTCCTAATTCTAATTCAGTTCCTTCTATCCTTGGAATATATTTACTTGAATCTTCATAATAACTTTCGGCTAATTCCTCGTTATATAACTTTTCATATAGTAGTGGCAATTCACCATAATTTTGTCTAAACAAGTCGCCCATGACACCTCTATACTTCTTCATCACTTCTAGTAAAAGACATTACAACTCAATAGTTCTTTTGTTG
>ONTD01000157.1 GCA_900320675.1 uncultured bacterium | reverse complement strand
TCATATCCGCTTGCTACAAGAGGTCTTGCTGTTTCAATATATCTTTTTAAATAGGTCTTTGCTCTGTCTGAAACAAGTATTATGCGTTCTTTCGCCCCTTTACCGAATACTCGTATCTCATTTTCATCTAAATTTAAGTCTTCAAAATTTAATCCGCTTAGCTCTGAAATACGAATACCCGTTGCCCACAAGAGTTCCAGTATTGCTTTATTCCGAAAACCCGCCGGAGTATCGATTTTTACGTTATTTAATATTTGCTCCACCTCATACGTTGTGAGGAATTTTGGCAAATTTCTAGGTCGTTTGGGGGAATTTATATTGTCTGCCGGATTCAGGTCTACCCTCTTTTCCCGAAAAAGGTATTTATAAAAGGTTTTCAGTGATGAAATTTTTCTCGCTAATGTCGTTTTTTTGTACTGAAATTTCTGAATAAAATGTAAATATTCTCTAACTTTTGAAAAGTTAACATCCTCGCAAGACGTGTCATCCAACCATATAAGATAGTCTAAAACGTCTGAGCAGTAAGCTTTTGCTGTATGTTGCGAAAAGTTACGTTCAATGAGTATATACGCTTTAAATCCTTCTAAGTCATTTTTTGAGTTTTTATTTAATCCCATTGTTAACCTTATTGATTTTTTCAAATAACTATTATACAATATACTCAAAAGAATTAAAATAGTAAAGGAAAAAAAGTTACCATGAATTACAAAAAACTGCTCATAGCATCATTTATTTGTGCAAGCTTATTTAGTGTTTCTGCAGCTTATTCACAAGAATTACAGGCTAAAGTTGCCAAAAGCAGTGCACCAAACGTATACCAGAGATATGCTTCAATCAATAAGATGATTGAATATCATCAGTATGATGAAGCTGACAATGCATTAAAATATGCATTGAAAGTTCATCCGGATGACATTGAAGCTCAAAGTTTAAAAATATTATGGATGGCATATCAACAAAAATTGGCTCCTGCACAAGCAGACTTAGATTATTTGTTGGCAAAATATCCAAACTATGCACCGTTACACTATGCACAGGGTATGGTTTATTTGAAACGTCGTACATCATCTGACGTTACATACATCCGTGATTCTAAAGATTTGTTAAACGATGCAATTAAAGAATTTGTTAAAGCTGTAAATATCAACCCTAATTTCTTCCAAGCATACAATGCTATGGGTATTGCAACTTTGCAGCTTGGTAACAGAGATGATGCAAGAGAATTATTCAAAACCGCTATTAATATTAACCCTAATTTCGCTAACGCATACGATAATTTGGGTAACTTAGAATTGATAGCAGGAAATCTTTCAGAGGCTGAAAATTATTTAGGTCAATCTTTGAAATGTAATTCTCACAACCCTACTGCTATGTACCACTTAGGTCAAGTTGCAGTACGTCAAAAAGATTATAACAAGGCGTTGACTTGGTTGAACCACTCACTCCATATCAACCCTAATTCATCACCTGCGTTAACCCTTCAGGGTGAATGTTATTTGGTTCAGGGCAATCAGGCTGCAGCTATAAACTCTTTCAAGAAAGCTATAACTGTTAAGCCGGAAAATACTCGTCCTTATATCAACTTGGCTAACATTTATGAAAAACGTTCAGATGCTGAGTTTGCAATTGAACAACTTAAGACCGCAATCGCTATTAACCCTGGTTATGCTGATGCGATTATGAGGGTTGCTGATTTATCATTAGAAGAAAGAAAATATTATCAAGCTTTAGACTATTATTCAAAATTAGTTAACGATAGCGTATACGGCGACGATGCAATTATCGGTTTGGCTAATACTTATTATGAAATGTCTAAAGATAAAGGTGATAGCGGCAGATTTACAACAAATAAAGAGTTGTATATGGCTTATGACTATGTAAATGAAGCTATCAAACGTGTTCCTAACAGATTGGATTTCCACCTTGCAAAAATTAAACTTGCAAGATTAACTCACCAGTTACCGATGACTAAAGACAGTATAAATTATATTATTCAATCATCCGGTAATTCTGTAATGGATAACGTAATTAAAGGTGAAGCATACTTAGCTTTAGGTCGTGAAAAAGATGCTGTTTACACATTTGAAAATGCAGTAAACTTTGCTGATAACGTTCAAGATGAATTGTATTTGGCAGAAATTCTTGTTCACAACAAACAATTCAGAACTGCACGTACCGCTTTGAAGAAAGCTCTTATGCAGGATCCTGATAATGTAATTGCTAAGAACGGAATTGCATATATTGACTTATGTGAAACTAAGTCAAACGAATTCTTTGATATTGCTCAAAGAGAATACAAAGAAGGAAACTTTGCTTCAGCGATTGAATACTGTAACAAAGCGATTGACTTCTATCACAACAGTCCTGATATCACTAAGTTAAAAGCTATGTCTTTTGAAAAAGAACTTAATTACTCAGGTGCAATTAAATACTACAAACAATACTTGGAAATGGCTCCGGGTGCACCTGATGCTGATTACATAAATTCAATTATCAACAGATATCAGCAGAAAGTATAATAATTACCCGCAATGACAAAAAAATTTGATATTCGCAAATCATTTGAAATATTCTGGAGAGAGCCCTTGAGTATTTTGAAAGAGGGCTTGTTTCAGATTGTGAATATTCAATCAACAGATAACATATTTAATAAGAAACCTGCCGTCAACATAGATTTTATGAAGGACGGCAGGTCTCAAATTACTGTGGTGGATAGCGATAAAATGTATCACCTGTTTCAAACTGTTTTATTTAAGCAGCGTTTAAAAGAATCTCAAAAGAAAGCTCTTTCTTTAAAATAGAAATTTATGTTATAATCAAATTTATGGGTAACAAGTTTTTACAGGGAAAATTTATAATAAGTGCAGAAAAATTGAGTCAATGTCCGACATTTAATTTGCCTGAATTTCCGTTGCTGGGACGTTCAAATGTAGGCAAATCCTCATTTATTAACGGAATTGCAAACCATAAACATCTTGCAAAGACTTCAAACACTCCGGGAAAAACAAGATTAATTAATTTTTTTGATTTTTCGGGAAAATTTATGATAGCTGATTTGCCGGGTTACGGATATGCAAAGGTTTCAAAAGAAGCACAAAACAGGTGGCAAAAATACCTTGAAGAGTACCTTCTTAAGCGTAAAGAGATTTGCTCTTTGGTGCAATTAATTGACGGTCGGCATGATATTCAAAAAAATGATTATCAAATGAGAGAGTGGGTTTTGGCATATAATCTTCCTATAATTACCATAGTAACTAAAATAGATTATGTTCCAAAAGGTAAGGTACAGAGTGTTATTCAAAAAGTTGAAAAAGAATTTGGATCAATAGTATTGCCATTTAGTGCAATTGATAACAGATATAATGAAAAAATTTTGAATACAATACTTGAACTAAGTGAGAATTGCAGGTAAAAACTTTTTTAAACAAAACAGTATATTACCCTTATTAGTATAAAGGAGCTCAGGATATGAAAAAAAATTTTATTTTTGGGATTATATTTGCAATATTTATTTTACTATCGAACGTAGCATACGGACAGAATAACATTTGCGGAAGATGGGCAGAAAAAATATCTGAACGGGTTGTTATGGATATTTTTTCAAATCAAAATAACAACGAGTATCAAATTTTTATCACATGGAGAGAAGATAATCTTGCTCAAAAAGATATTTACAGATTAGTTGCAAAGCCAACTTCTAACGGGGATTTAAAATATGAAAACGGTATCCACATATATCGTTTGTTTGATAAAAAGAATAAATTTGAAGATAAAATTGATTACACCAACGGTTCAGGCACAATTAAAATTAATAATAATGAGCTTATATGGATTGATGATAAAGACGAAACAAAAACAGAATTCATACGGGCAAACAAAGATTTAACGAAAGATACGACGATAAAAACCAAATTATTTTCAATTACACTGCCTGAAGAATTGAGAGGATTTTACGAAGTAAAAAAAGAAAAAGAAAAAATTTCTATATTTCATAAAGAGTCAAAAAAAGCCGGATTTGGAGGGTTTGCGTTCGGAATAAAAGTTTATAAAAATCCATCAGACCATGCAGTGCTTCCCGGAAGCAGAAAACTTGGCGAATTAACCGATAAGTCCGGTAATTTATACGATGTTGTTTTAAAACACCCGACAGATGTCCAGTACGATTATACGATAAGCCCTGAGGCACCGGAATCTTTTAAAATCCTTTACAACATTGGAGACAGTATAAATATTCAAGGAATTAACGGTTCTTCTTATTATAAAAATCAGGGCATGAAAGGGGAAGACTTATATAAAAACATTTTGGAAAAACATATAACTGCAATAAATGAAAAATGGGACAGCTCAAAACTGGAAAAAGAAAACATGAGTTATATGTATAATGTCATTGCTCAAACAAATAAAAATCCTCTTAATAAAATAGGATATGCATACTATGACGTCAATGCAGATGGCATAGAAGAATTATTGATAGGCGAAATTGCCGAGGGAAATTGGAAGGGGGTAGTATACGATATTTACACTATGGTTGACAGAAAACCTCAACATGTCGTAAGTGGTGGGACAAGGAACAGATATTATGTTTGTGATGACAGTTTTGTATGTAACGAATACTCTTCCGGTGCACTGGAAAGCGGTGTAAGAGTTTACAATTTAGTTGAAAATACAAATGAGTTATACCCTCAAGTTAACTTTAAATATGACGGTTATTCCAACCCGAAACAACCTTGGTACCTTTCATATTCAGACGAAAAATGGGAAAATGTAACTGAGGAAGCCTTCAATGAAAGAAAAAAAGTTTTTGATAAATACGAAAGATTTGATTTTATTCCGTTAAGTAAATTCTCTGTTCCGTCAAACAACGATATAAAAAAAAACTAAATGATAAATATAACTTTAACAAAGAATATTTTGATTATTCTGTGGTATTAACCGAGTTCCCAAAAGAATATTATTATACGACTGTGAAGATAAACAAATCCAGAGAACGAATTTTAATAATTACGGATAAAGTAACAGAAGATAAAAATTCAAATTATGCTCTGTTTTATTATTTTGCTCAAAACGGTTTTGTATACCCGTTAGGTTACTTAGAAAGTGCAAAACCGCTATCACATTCTAAAAATTATCTTTATATCAATAGCGGGAATGAAGATTTTAAATTTTACGTGTCTGATAAAAAATTAGAAATTATTAAATCCAAAGCAAAGGGAAATGAGCAGAGAAATAATATTAGGTTTGAAACAATAGAAAGTGCAGACAAATTCGCCGGAGATTTTGGTTCTCCTGCCGGAAATGATATAAAAAAAATCTCCATTGACGGATTTTATTTTGAATATCATAAACCCCAATACAAAAATAAATTTATAAAAAATCTGATGGGAGAATGTATAGCTGATGGGGTAAAAACACAAGTTCAAATGTACTGTTGTATGGTTAAAAAGTTGCACCCATAATTGTATTC
>ONTD01000189.1 GCA_900320675.1 uncultured bacterium | reverse complement strand
AGGTGAAGTAAATATCACCGAAGAAATCTTTAACTGGTTATATGCAAAATATGAAAGTAAAGAACTTCCATACCTAATTGTAAATACCACTCAAAACGCAAATGATGTAGATAACTCTATAGGTATATATCAACAACACGCATACGCAGTAAAATATGCGAAACAAGGCGAATACGTTGTTCTGGCAAACCCACACGATAATGCAGACACGATAAATCTTGATTGGCAAGACTTCTTTAAATATTTTGCGACAACGTCATTATTCGGAGAAAATTATGAACAATTCGTTGCAGCTGGATATAACATCGACTATCCGTCTGTGGATACAACAACAAACTCAACAACACCGCAACCGGAAAATATAATTTTCACATACAATGATAAACCTAACTTATTTATTAACGTACAAAATCAAGCACAAAAAGATATTGAAGAAGTTGAAGCCGCTATAGAAAATGTTCAAAACATTATTAAAGATGAAAAAGAAAAGCAAGGATTCAATTTCTTAACATAATCTATTTCTTCAATTTTTCAAGAATTTTTCTCAAGGCAATTTTGACATGGGAATAATTTAACCCGCCTTGCATATAAGCTACATAAGGTTTTCTCATAGGCCCGTCTGCCGACAATTCAATAGTAGAACCTTCAATAAATGTACCGCCTGCCATAATTACTTTATCCTCGTACCCCGGAATATTCTCAGGTATCGGAGTAACATAACCGTTTATCGGAGATAAAGACTGTATTGTCCGACAAAATTCTTCCAACGGTTCAGGACTTCCGAAAGTTATATTCTGAATTATATCGGTTCTCTTTTCCCAATATTTAGGTGAAGAATCATAACCGATAGTATCAAAAATTTTCGAAGCCAAAACTGCACCTTTCACAGCATCAGCAACAACAGATGGTGCCATAAATAGTCCCTGAAAAATTAATCTGTGCTGATTAAACATTGCGCCGCCTTCACAACCTATTCCCGGAGCAGTCAACCTGTTTGCTGAACGTTCCACATACTTTTCTTTACCGGCAATATAACCGCCGGCTTCGACAATTCCGCCGCCCGGATTTTTTATCAAAGAACCTGCAACAATATCTGCACCAACTTCCGTAGGCTCATACTTATCAACAAATTCCCCATAGCAATTGTCTACAAAACATATACAATTTGGATTTTTATCCTTAACTATTTTGCAAATTTCCTCTATAGCATCAATAGTCAACGATTTTCTTGTAGAATACCCTTTGGAACGCTGAATTAGAACCATAGCAGTTTTCTCGTCAACAGACTCCTTTAGAGCGTGTAAATCAACATAAGTATCATCAATTAGCGGGATTTCTTCATATATAATCCCATTACCAATCAAGGAAGAACGCTTCGTTTCTTCATCGCCCATAGTCCCAATAACTTCCTGCATAGTATCGTAAGGTTCTCCGGCAACTGAAATAAGTTTATCTCCCGGTCTTAAATTTCCAAATAAAACACAAGCTAAAGTATGTGTACCGGACGCAAAATGTATCCTAACAAGAGCCTTTTCAGTTTTAAAAACATCTGCAAATACTTTATCCAAAACATCTCTGCCCAAATCGTCATGACCGTAACCCGAAACCGTATAAAAATGTTCCGGAGCAACCCTGTTATTTAAAAAAGCATTTAACACTTTTTCTTGATTATAATCTCTAATATCTTCTATCTTTTCAAACTGTTCTTTTACATCCTGCTCGGCTTGTCTAATAATATCTATGCTGCTCATAATTCCCTCTGTCTCTGATTTTAATATATTGTAAATAACAGATATAGTCAATGCAATTTTTAAATATTATTTTTTTTGTATAATATATGTAAGTTTTACAACAAAGGTTATTAAAATCAGTCATGGATATAAAAATAAATTACCCTAAATTCAAACAACACTTGAGCCCAATATATAATTCAGCGAAAAACGAAATTATTGAAACCGCCAGTTTTTACAGCGGTAATTTTCGCTACGGTTGGGAACGCGGCAGAAAACTTGCAAAATTTCAACATAGAAATTCTGTTACCTCATTTATAATAAAAGCTGCTTCATCTGCAGCGAAGACAAAAATAAGATCAAAAGACATAAGTCCGCTAATGGTGTGTGCACTATTTACGTTTACAAACCCAATCCCCGGCATGGGAGTAGCCGGCTTTGCATTAGGAAAAGCGTGCAATAAATTTTTCACAAAAGGCATAAAAGCCTTAAAACACACTGTTAACAAAATAAAATTAAAATAAATCTTGACTTTAAACTTTTAGCAATTATTATAGAAAACGTGGCTTGAGAGGGCTGCAGAAAAGATGGGATACCGACTAAAAAAGGGTTCTCGTGATAATTAAATAGAATATGCCGCGTTAGCTCCCCCAGTGGAGTCGACAGACGGAACGGAGTCAGGTAATTATAGAGCTTGCTCTACCAACTCCGATAATAACTTAATAGAATATGCCGCGTTAGCTCCCCCAGTGGAGTCGACAGACGGAACGGAGTCAGGTAATCATAGAGCTTGCTCTACCAACTCCGATGATAACTTAATAGAATATGCCGCGTTAGCTCAGTTGGTAGAGCAAGGGACTGAAAATCCCTGTGTCCTTGGTTCGATTCCGAGACGCGGCATATTTTTTATATCGAATGAACAAACGTTCATTCGAGGTCCTTGGTTCCCTCTCGCAAAAACAATTCACTGGATTGTTTTTGCTCGGCAGAGTGAGACGCGGCACCATTTAAAAAAAACACCGACAACGGTGTTTATTTAATACACATTATTTTATAAATTACATTTAAATTTTACAATCCCAATTTCATATCAAGTTTCAAATATTCAACTATTGATAAAATTAATTGAATTTGACAATATACATCATAATACTTGTATTCATTTAGGAGACTTTCTTTTTCAGAAATTTCAAAAAAGTTATCATTTGCCGGAACAAAAAGATAAACATAACCATCTATAAATGCGGCTGAGACTAAAATGTGCCTTTGAGAAAATGCTGCTGAATTTGGATTGTTTGCAAGTGCTTCTCTGGTATTTGTAAAAAAGTTTCCCAGCTCATATAATCTCTGCATAAATGCCGGTGTTAGTATATATCGAGCCTCAACCTGATCCGTTGAAAACACTTTCATATTTTTTGTAAATTCTACATCTTCCAAATTGACTTGTTCAAAGCCCTTTAATTTTCTTATCTTATTATTTATACCTACAATTGTCTTACCTGTGAACTTCTTGTTCATCTGAATTTTTAAAATCAAACCATAAAAATCATCAATCGTATTAGAACTTTTACCAACCTGTTCACTATGAGAAAGATGGGTTTCGCTTATAGCAAAATTCACACCTTTGTGAATTCCTACTATTATATCATCATCATATTTATTGGTAAAACTCGGGAATAATCCCATTCCTTGTATATCGTCTTTTGTTATAACATCATTTTCAGTTAAAAGATAAAATTTACCAAACAAAGAAAGAATTTTTGTTATGACTTCTTTTTTTAAATTATCTCGTATTCCCGGACACACATTTGCGGCAATAACAAAAGTAATAATTAAAAGAATTAAGGAAACAATACTTATTATCGTAAAAATATCGCCTTGCAAAAATGATGTTATAATAAAACTTAATCCAAAAATTGCGCAAAGTATCTCGAATGGCTTTGATTTTTTTACATCAATTTTTCTTTTTTCCTCAAGTGGAATTAATATTGGTAAAAATTGATCTTTATAAATTTGCGAAAATTCTTCTCTGGTTAAGTTTTCCGTAAGCACTCCTTTTTCAAAAAGTAATTATAAGATATATTAAAGGTGAAGTCAATTTTAGTTTTCCGCAAAACTGCTGATTGGAAATAAATCAGCCTGTTTTATTATAACAAATTTACTTAACCAATAATCATTAAATTTTACATTACGGGCAATTTTTATTCTGCCTGTGTTTTAATATATATAGGAGTGTAGGTATGCCAATAAATAAAATTGATAATACCAAATT
>ONTD01000160.1 GCA_900320675.1 uncultured bacterium | reverse complement strand
AATGTATTTGCAAGGATATGTACCAAACTCAATCGGATATTGAGAGAGTCCTTATGTCTGTTTTAGACGATTTTATCCTGAGGCAAGGGTACGATTTTCATAACAATTAGTATACACAAATTTATAAAAAGGAGGCTTTATGCTAACATCGTTCAATATTGATGATAATTTCAGAAAATTAAAATGGGACACGGAAGATACTAAGCGATTGTATAATTACAATCGCTATAGAGAATTGTATCGAAGTGAATTTACGCACCCGTTTCGGGGGGTAATAAACAAACTTTTGCAGAGGTATCCGCTTCAAAATACTACCGCACAAACTCTTATTGAGGTTAATTTGTTTAAAAGTCTGACTGATTTTTTCAAATTTTTAACCACAAATGATTACTTTTCGGTCTCTTTAGAAGATCCGGCTTGCCAAACTTTGTGGGATAAAATTTCTGAGGATAACAATTTTATATCGGTATTAAAGGAAGTTTGTATTGATAATTCAAGATTTGGCGATGCTTTATTTAAGGTTGCTTATCAAAATAACGAGGTGAAAATTTTTTCCGTATGCCCTGATTGCTGGTTTCCTGTTTTTAATAACGGGAACTTGAATGATTTAAGCGGTCATATATTGCTATTTGATATTATTCGCAACGGTAAAATCTTTAAGCATATTGAAAAAATTCATAAAGGCTATATTGAAAATGAGATATGGGAAGTTTCAAATAATGTACTTGCAAGAAGAGTTCAAAACATAGAAGATTTTGGACTGCTGCCGGTTGACGATTTTTCTGATAAGTGGAATGACTTTGTATTATTTCCTGTAAAAAATACAACCGAAAGTGATACTTTTTATGGGGAAAGCGATTACAAATCCTGCGAAAGCATAATTGAAGAAATTATGCTGACGGTTTCTCAAAACTCCAAAATAATTAACAGGCACGCAAACCCAAAACTTGCCGGAAGTATTGAAAATACGGAATTAAATCCCCTGACCGGCGAAAGGCATTTCCCTAACAGTGATTTTATAACTATGGGAAAAGATGGTCAAACACCGCAGTATATTACGGCAGATTTACAATCAGAAGCTATAAAAAGTCATATTGATACTTTAATGAATTTTTTCTATATCCTAACAAAAACACCGCCGCAGGCTTATGGGATAGATATTTCTTCAAATATGTCGGGCGAAAGTTTAAAAACAATTCTGTCTGCTTCTATTGCTAAGGTAAATGATATCAGGACAGTTTCGCTGACTAATAGTGTTAAAAAAGTTGTTAAATGTGCATTGGCATTTTCCGGATTAGTAGCGGATAACGTTGAGGTTAACTGGGAACAAAAATCAGAGCAAGCCGCACCGACATCAGATGATAACGTGATAAAACTTGTTGAAAAAGATAAGGAGAATTAAATTATGGATATAAATTTAGAGAAGGCAGATGAATATTTTTCAAACAGACTTTATTCTGAAAGCTGGTTTGAATTAACAGATGAAGAGAAGAATTCAGCATTATGTATGGCACAAGATAAGATAAAATGTATGCCTTTTATAGGGACAAAAGTTTTAGAAACTCAGGAAAAACCTTTTCCGAGATGCTATAAGGGAAGAGTGTTTGACATGCCGGAAAACGTTGCAAAAGCTGTGTTTGAAGAAGCTTTTTCCCTTACTTTGAAAAATAATGCCGATATGCTGCAAAATCTTCCGCAAGGGGTGCAATCACTTTCACTTGGCAGCGCAAGCATAACGTTTAATAGTAATGGGAATTCGGTATATTCTCTTTCAAAAACTTCTATGATGTATCTTGAAGATTGGCTTAAAAAGGGTTTTGATATTGAGCCGGAAAAATTTAGAGAGGTGTATTAAAATGATAGATTTTTTTACTACTCAAAAGTGCAAAATATATAAGCCTGTCATAACGCAAAACGGTGCCTCTGACAGAATAGATTGGGTAAAACGTGCAGATATAAGAGCGTTTGTGGAACCGGTAAATGGGGAGTCATTACTGGGTTCAGAGGTTGGAAATAAAGAAAATATATCGCTTATGATGTATACGAAAAGACGTATTGATAAGGGTGAAAGAGTGTACATATCCGGCTTTGAAGATGAAACTGACGGCTGGTATGAAATCAGGACCAGAGAATTTTATCGTATGCCGTTTTTTAATTATTATAAAGGATTTTTGGTGAATATAGATGAAAACGTATGAATTTAAAAATATTTTATTTAATTATATTAATGAAAAATTTAGTATGGAATACCCTATGTTGAAAGGGAAAATATATAGGGAACGACTCAGGATAAATCAACCAAAGTACCCGTATCTTGTTCTTAAATCAGGTGAGAGAACCAGAATAAATAAACGGTTTGAAAATTATTTGGAAGGTAATTCCGAATTTACAAGAGTCCAGTATCGCTTGCCGATTACTTTTACTTTGTATGATTTAAAGTCGAACCCTGAGGATGCCGAACAATTTTGTGATGAAGTTATTGATTATATAGAATCATTTTTTGCGGATAACTTATCTACTCATATTGATTTAAGAAATTTGGGAATAGTTGTCAATGAACTTATGATTTCCGGTGTTCGGGACATGAGTACGTATGCAAAAACCGATCAGGAATTTGTTCGGGAAATCGATATTGTATTTGAATTTGAAGAGTTGAAAGAGTTTGTGCCTGAACGAGGTCAAGATTTGTCTGTTGATATTACCTCTTTGGATTAACTTTTTCCATTATGTTACTCCGATGCCGGAAGTATTTCTTCTATCCTTTCTGTTACACATATCCATTAATCTTTGCTTCCGGCTTTTTTTATGAGGAAAATTTGTTATGCTAAATTTTAAAAATATTTTATTGAAAAATTCTGTGGATGATAATAAGGATTTTTCAAATAAAACTGCGCAGATTGATGATATTACACGAATAGCTGCAATATTATCCGATGCCGCATATAATAGTTACGAAAATTCTGATATAAATTCTCTCCGTTTACCTTGTGTTTCATGTAAATATGGCAAATGGTTTGTGGTAAATCAACGACACGACAAAACTTGCGGATTTGATGCAATATTGTTTTATAATCCGGTTGATACCCGATTTGTATTGGCGTTTCGGGGAACGGAACTGGGCTTCAATCTTAGAGGATTAAAAGATATCTTTACTGATTTATTCGGCTTGTTGCCTGCGAACGATTTTCGCCAGTTTAGAAGTGCAAAATTTTATGTGGATTATATTAAAAATTCAATAATAAATTCAGGTGAGGTTACTTGTAACGACCATATAAAATACAGATTTAATTCTAAAATTGCAATGCAAAATTTTGTAATCACGGGACATTCACTTGGCGGGACACTGGCTCAGTTAATAGGCGCTCAAAGAGATAATACAAACATAAGAGTTGAAACTTTTAATGCTCTCGGGGCATACAGGTTTTTGAAAAAATGGACGGAGATTTATTCAAAAAATCTTTCATATGCAAAAGAAGCAGCTTTGAAAAATAAAACTCCGTTTTCTATAGAGTCTTTTGATAAAACTCAAACATTTATTTTTGATAGGGAAGAAAATATCAAAAATATAACAAACTATGGTACAACGTGGGATATAGTCAGTGCATCGTATAAACATATCGGCAGATTTGTTGTGGTGAAACTTGCTGAAACTTATAGGGTTAAATTGAGAGATTTTTTACCGCGTTCTCATATGTCAGACGGTTCGTTAAGCGGAAATAAAAAGATGTTTCCTGTTATGAATAAAATTTTAAAAGGACACGAAAAGTCGAATTTTGTTGAAGTTGGTGCATTTGAACTTCCTGATAATTGCATCAACCTTCAACATATTTTATCAAAAATCAGACGCTAAGAAAGGTGGTTATCTAATGAAAAAAAATAACGAAAATAAAATTAATACTATATCTTTAAAAAAAGATAAGCAAATAGACTACTCGCAGAAGATTTTCGGCAAAGCAATACAGGCAAAAGCTGCGGATAATAAAGATAAAAATACTTCTGTAAAGCTTTCTGCTCAAAAGACTTCTGCCCAAACTCAAAAAGAAAACGAAATCATAAAATTAAAAAAAGAAATAGCTGATTTGAAGGCGGAAAATTT
>ONTD01000161.1 GCA_900320675.1 uncultured bacterium | reverse complement strand
TCCAAAAATAACATACCGCGTCCGACATACTTTTTCGCAATACTTACAACTAAACGCAGATTTGCTTGAACTAACTTTCTTTTTGCCATTGCTCCCGGAGTACCGCCTTCAAGAATTTTTCTTGCCAATTCTATTTCTTCATTTGCAGAAAGCAATTTTATTCTACCAATTTCTCTCAAATATAATCTTACAGGATCGTCTACCGCGATACCCTTCGGAACATCTATATCCGAGGATGACTCTTCTTCATGACTACCCATCATGTAGATATCATCCATTCCCATTTTGTGTTCCATTTTTTCGGTAACAATATCTTCAATATTATCGGTACTAATATCTACGTTCATGTAATTTACGTCATTAGAATCAACATCAAGATTTTCATCGTCATCTAATTCATTTAAGCCAATGCTTTCATCATCCAAAACACTTACTATTGAGGAATTAGGTTGTCTTTTTTTAGTCATTAATTTTCTCCGATTTTATTCTGTTATTTATTTTATCTCTTAGCTGCATCTGAATTTTTAGGGCTTCTGTATCATCTTCATCTGCATTTTTGTATAAATTTCGCATCTTCTCTTTTTCTTCTTCCCACCTGCATCTTTGAATTCTTTTAATATTTTCTTCAATGATACTTTGGAAATCTTCAGCGGAAAGGTTATTAAACGTTTCAGCTATATTTATCAAATCCGTGATTACCAGCTGCATATCAGGGTTTTCAATATATGCTGTATACAATTGTTCAATTAATTCCTTTACATTATTTACGGTACATATTAATTTGTCAATTGTAGATTTTACATTTATTAACGTTTCATTTGAAAAGTACGAATTGTCAATCATTTCGCTTATTTGTTCAAATGTGAAATGACTGTCGCTTACAAGAAAAACACTCAATAAATTTTTTTGCGCCTTTTCTATAATTGATACACTTTTTGTTACGAAATGTTTCGCATCTTTTTCCGGCACCGGCTGCAGGCTATTTACGTAGGCCTGTTTTTTTATTTCACTATGCAAAGCTTCTTCATCAACATTAATTGCATCTGCTACCATTTTAACATATTCAGAGCGGATTATTTCGTTATTTATTTCTAAAAGCACCGGAATAAAACTTTTTACGTATTGCAATTTTTCTTGAGGTGTTTTGTATTCCTTTTTGTGTTTTAAAAAATTATTTATCTGAAAATCTATAAGTAATGGTGCATTTTTAACAATCTGCTTAAATGTTTCAGCCCCAACAGTCCTGATAAATTCATCCGGATCTTTTCCTTCCGGAGGAGACACTACCCTTATTTCACAGGAATATCTGTCTTGTGAAGTCGATATGTAACTCTCATCAAATTGTTTTATATTGCCTAACCCTTCAAAAGCTTCTCTAATTATTGTAGCACCTCTATCGGTAGCTTTTTGACCGGCAGAATCAGTATCAAAAGATAAGTATATTCTTCTTGATTTTGTATACCTTGAAAGTAGTTTTATATGATCTGAAGTTAATGCTGTACCGCAAACTCCGACAACATTTTCAACACCGTGAGCCTGTGCTGAAATTACGTCAAAATATCCTTCCATTAAAATTACACCGTCTTCGTCCTTTATAGCATCTTTTGCGGTGTATAATCCATACAATAGTTTACTTTTGTTATATATTAAAGAATCAGAAGAATTCAAGTATTTTGGACTTTGCTCTGATGTTAAGGCTCTCGCACCAAACGCAACATAATCTCCGTTTTCATTTCGGATAGGGATTATTATACGCCCTCTAAATCTGTCTATATAACCGCGGCCTTCTTTTGATTTTAATACTAAACCGGCTTTTTCCAATACCTCATCGGAAAAATCTTTTTTCAAAATATCGTATAGAGTTGTAAATGATTTTGGAGCAAGACCAAGTGTAAACTTATCAATAATTTCTCCGGAAATAGATCTGTTTGTAAGATATTCTAAAGCTGTTTTAATTTCTTCGGATTTATGGTTAACAAGAAAATCGTGATAAAAAATTGCTGCCTTCTCACATGCCAGCATCATCTGACTTTTTAAATCTTTTGAACCCTCACTTTTTTTAAAATTCACCGGCATTTCTATGCCGTATTTTTGTGCAAGCTCTTTTATTACATCCATAAATTCCATATTTTTTGTTTTCATAATAAAAGACAATGCGTCGCCGCCTTCGCCGCAACCGAAACACTTGTATATACCAAGTTGCGGGTTTACAGAAAATGACGGCGTTTTTTCTTTATGAAAAGGGCATAAACCCCAATAATGACTACCGTTTTTCTTTAATATTACCTGCTCAGATACGACTTCTACAATATCCAAGCGGTTTTTTATTTCAGATATAACTTCTTCCAGTGTCCTTGCCATAATTATATTTTATCATTAAGAAATCTCTTAATCAAAGTTTTTTCTCATTACTTTGATGGATTTTTCCCCTCTCGTTTTTCAAGAATTTTTTGAAATTCTTTATAAGCACTTCCCCACTCTGCCATAGAATCTAACACCATTGCTAAACTGTAACCTATATCTGTCAATGTATATTCTACTTTTGGAGGTTTTTGCTTATATTCTTTACGTTCGACCAATCCTTTTTCTACCATTTGACGAAGATTTGTAGTCAATACTTTTTGAGTAATCGTTCCAACACTCTCCTTTAACTCGCCAAATCGTTTTGTTCCGGTTAACAATTCTTTTATTATTAACGGTTTCCATTTTGTATCCAACATGGATAATGTTATTTCTATTGAATTTTTACTGTTGTCTTTTTTTCTCATAACTTCATTTTAGTATATTTTGGTAACTATATAATATTACTACTGTTATTAGCTTTGGGCAAGTTTTTAGCAAAATTTATTATTGATTTTTTATTAGAAAATATTTTTACAACTCAAGAAATAATCACTGATAACATTCAATAACATAGGCATAATCCAAACCAAAATAGCAGCTCCAAATACCGGTTTAAAAAGGAAACTTAACTGGAATACGTTTACTTGCGGAGCGGTTTTTGAAATTACGCCAAGAATAATATCTTGTCCCAATGTTGCCAATAACACAGGAGATGCAATTTGTAACCCCATATAAAGAACATTAGACGTCATTTTTATCAGGTAATCCATATTTATCAACTGTGTAAGCGGTAAGGCTTCCGAATATAGAGGAAATATTTCAAAACTTCTGAGAAACGCATGTACAAGCCAATATACACCGCCTAATTCAATAAATATTAAAATTCCCAATAAAGATATCAATTTTGTTAATATTGACACCTGAGAGGATGTTGTAGGCTCTAAAACCATTGCCGAAGACAAACCCATTTGCATATTTATCATATCAGCACCGGCGTCAATTGCCAACAATATTAGTTGAGCCATATAACCTATAATTGCACCCACAACAAAATTTAAAACAATACCTAAAAGCATAGACTCTTTGGCAGCCAGAATATCAGGAACCTTTGGACTTAAAAATGTCGTAAGTATAACGGTAAACATAAATACAAGACCAAGTTTTACCATACCCGGAATTTCTTTTCTGTTAAATATTGGCGCCATCCTGAAAAAACCCAGTAAACGAGAGAAAATGTAAATGCCTGAAAGTAAGTAAGCATTTACATCCGGAAGTATTTTTGTTAGCTCTATATAAAAAGTTTCCATCTCTCCTCTATCTGTTTCTGTTAATAGTTCTTCCCTCTAACAAATCAGGCATTGGGTTGTCAACTCTGTTTGAACGAATTGTTTTAATTTTTTGTTGATTATCAATATACGGAACCCTGTTAGGATTTTTCATAATATAATCAATATCTGTTCTCCCTCTAAACTTTTGAGGGGTAAGGGAGCCATACGCAGAGGTATATTGATTATAATCTGCCGCCAAAACATAAGAATCGTTTTTAGGAACAACATTAAACGCTATACCCATACCCTCTGTAAACAAATTACTTAGAAGTCTTATAAATCCAAACCCGCCTATAACAATTACAAGAAATACACCCAAAATTTTCGGGGCAGCGGCAATCGTCTGCTCCTGAACCTGAGTTACCGCCTGTAAAATACCGACAACAAGACCAATTCCGGCTGCAACAAGTACACAGGGCATAGATATTGACAACATTGTCAAAAACCCTTTTGCTAAATATTCCGCTAAAATTTCTACCATAATTTGTTTCCTCCGAAATTCATCAGTTATAACTCGTTACAAGACCTTGAACAATTAACGCCCACCCGTCAACCGCAATAAATATCAACAGTTTAAACGGTAGTGAAATAATTGTAGGAGATAACATGAACATACCCAGTGCCAATAAGATGTTTGCAACAACCAAATCTAATACAATAAACGGTACAAATATTATAAACCCGATTTCAAATGCCGTTTTAAGTTCACTCATTATATATGCCGGAGCAACTTGCCATACCGTAATTTCATCCGGAGTTGCCGGCGGTTCTTTATGAGATAACTCAACAAAAAATGCTAAATCCGCTTCTCTTGTTTGTTTCATCATAAACTCTTTTAACGGTTTTGAACCTTGATTTATTGCCTCTATCATATTTTGGTTTTTCTGATACGGAACACTTCCCATATCATACATTTTTTGAAATGTCGGTCCCATAGTGAAAAATGTTAAAATAACGGACAAACCTATAATTACAATTGCCGGTGGAACAGATTGTGTACCCAGAGCTGTTTTTAGCATTGAAAAAACAATAACAAACCTTAAAAAACTCGTCATACAACAAAACACTAACGGTATTAATGAAAATACCGTCATTACGACTAACATTTGTATTACAGGATTTATATCCTTAAAAACATTTTCCATTATATCCCTCTATCCGTTTATTTTTTTCAACATATTGTGTATTACACTGTCTTGCGGTCTGACTTTTTTCTGAAAATCTACTATTATCGGTAAATCATCTACACTGCTTTGTTTTACGGTTTCTGTTTCAAAAGTTTTTTCCGCCTTACTATCCCTTTTTATTGGAGTTACTTTTTGTATATTTTTTACTACTTCTTTTTCTTGTACAACAATCTCTTCTTTTGGTTCCGGTGTAATTTCCTTTGAAATATCTTTCTCTGGTATTACACTAACAACATCTTTTTTAGAAACAAATTTTTCTGTGTTTTTTACATCCGTAATCGATTTTTTATCAGAAACATTTGCATCAAGCTTTGATATAAGAGAGGTTTTATCAACATCACTTGCAATCAAAAATTTTTCTTGACCGGCTCTTACAACATATAGAGTCTTTCTCGGTGCAATAGTAATCGTTTCTTCAATACTTAACATCTTTGATTTTGATGTCTTGATATTGCCCACACAACTGCACTTTTTATAAACCATAAGAGCAAAAAATATTAACCCTGTCATGGCCATTGTATATACTGCAAAATTTACTAAGTATCCGCCCATATATCCCTCTCAATCTTTTGACTTTTGAAAAACTGCTAAATATCTTCGTCTTCCAATTCAAAATCACTGTAATCAAATTCTTCTTCCGCATTTTCTTCTTGTGCTTGCGGTTGAGCTCCTGCTGTATTTTCCTGTGCATTTGGATCGTTATATACAGGATTTGCTTCTTCTTCAACTTCTTCCACAGTTTCTCTCGGAATACTTTCAAATTCTGAAGCACCTTCTTCTCCAAATGCTGCCGGATTTTTCTTTTGAAGAATATCGGAAATTTTAACACCGTACCTGTCATTTACTATAACAAGTTCTCCATATCCGATAATCTTATTTTCAACTCTCAAAGTTATATGATTTTCGTATAACGCAGCAACATCGACAACCTGTCCCAGTTCAATTTTCTTCAAATT
>ONTD01000163.1 GCA_900320675.1 uncultured bacterium | reverse complement strand
GCATATAGAAGTACCTTATGAGGGCAAAAATTATTCACATCTTGAAAGGGTATTACGCAGAACATTCACGCAAGATAACGGACAAATCAAATATTATCAAGACCTATACCCTAACGGCAAATTAGAAACCGATGTTATAAAACACACTCCGTCAGGCAAATTAATATCCCACGATAATTGGGTTGAAATGGTAGGTTAGAGATAAATGTAAATAAAAATATTAAAAATGGGAAGTGATGATTTTTCACTTCCTGTTTTTACAATTAACCATATATTTTATGGTGGAGTTCTATCCAAAAATTACCTTCTTGATTGAAAAAATCTTCCTTCATTCCGCTTTCACGATTAAAATCGGCATTAAACTCTTTGTCATAATTTTTTTTGAAAAATGTTGTTTCTCTAAAATTTTTGTTTATATCTTCCCAAATTGGTGCAATATTTTCTTTCCACCAACTTTCATAAACAGGTGCGTGTTCTTCCCCGACAAGACGATTAAATTGTTTTTTGTTTTCGGGGTTTAATATTCTTCTAAAGATATTTTTTATCGGTGCAATACTATCACTTCTTGCAGGTTCGGTGTCAATAAATGCGGCACGAGAAGATTCCAATGTTCCTCTTGCATTTGTTAATGTATTTTTTAAATATACCACATCCGGCACAATTTCTTCTTTTGAAGGATGTTTTTCAAACGCATCAAAAATTTTGTTTGTAAGTTCCAAATCTTTTGCGGAGTTATAACATGGCTTTTCGGTTTTAGTGTATCTCGCTAAATAATCCATATAAGTTTGCATATCTTTGGTTTTTATAACAATTTTTGCACCGAAACTTGGCTGATTATTATAAGCATTTATAGATTGCACTTGCATAATATGTACTCCTTAAATTTATTTCTATGTGTTTAGCATAGCATAAAATCAGTATGATGAATATGATGGAGCACATTTTTTACACATTGTTTTCAAATTACCTATTTTTGTCCTTTTGTGTGATTTAGGTCTTGTCGGTATTTGAGCCGAATATTTACTCCTTCTAATTCCCAAAATTGGAATTTTGAGAACCGAAAATGTACTTTTGAGGTAATTTGAAAATTTTATTTCCGACCTTACAAAATCGCTAAAACTTACAAAACTTGGCATTTTTACCTACTATGTTTAATTTACCTATTTCAACCAAAATTCCTGAAAAAAGGTAGTTAGCCCGTAGCTGAACCTCGGTGAAAATCCATGCGACCAATAAAAAAGACTACTTTCGTAGTCTTTAAAAATGGTTGCGGGAGCTGGATTTGAACCAACGACCTTCGGGTTATGAGTTGACTAAAATGCTTTTAGTAACTTTTAGTAAGATTACATAAACCTTTGTTATTATTGAGTAATAACCATTTTTCTATTAGTAAATTTTTATAATTTTTAGTAATTTTTAATAAAAAACTTGAACATTTCTTGAACAATTATTGAACATTTTTTAGTGGTAATTTACATAACAAAAAAGAACTGTTTATCAGTCCTTTTTCTTGTTATTACTGTATTTTTTTAATATCTATGTAGTAAAGATAATATACAATGTATCAATTAAAGCAAGAGTTAAAAATGCAATTAAAATTAAATATCTAGTATTAGTGATGCGGTTTTCAGTATCTATATCTTTTAAAAGGTCAATTACAATTTCTTCTTTTACATAATTATTATTTTTGCGTAAATTCATTTTATTACCTCCATTTCATTACTAATTTTAAAAAAAAATGGCAATACTGGTAATCAATAGAATATTATTGAGTTTTAGGTATTGCCACTATGGAAAAATGAGTTTAAATTATATAGTATCAACACTTAATGCTTTGTTAAGTTCTTCCAAATACTCTGGTGTCATTCTTTTTTGCATTTTGATAGAATACTTTTGAATTGAAGTTCCATTAAGTTCTCCGTCTGGGGTTGCAATTAGATTATAGCCATTAAGGTCTGCATATTCCACAACGCTAACCATAATATCATCAAAATCTTTGCGGAATTGCCTTCTACTAATGCCAAAATCAGAAAAATGCTGCATTGTTAATTCAGTTTTTGAAAATGTTTTATTCAAATTATCCAATAAAAAATCGTATATACGACTAATTACATCATTATATGGACTGTTTTTATGGATGTATTTAACAAAATCATTACTTAATATATCAACCATATAAATTGCTTGTTCTGCATCCTCTTTTGTAATCATAAGATTTTTAGGGTGATTTATTGCTGCACAAACCCCAGATAATTTGATTATTTTAAACTCTCTGGAAAGCATTTCTTTGCCTAGTAATTCATTTTTACAATTATTAAAACGCTTTGCAATATCTTGCGTATAACAACCTATAACATCCTTTGCAACGCTTTCTGGTAACTTATAAATAGAGTTGATTTCAATATCACTATATATTTTATAAATTTTATCACTTAATAATTCAGCATCATTATACGCTTGTTGTCTTTCTTTATATTCTATGTCTATGTCTTTTATGGTTTTTATCATACTATCTTGATATGTTATTATTGAACGCCTTGCCATGCCTGTTATTAATAGAGTTTCAAGTATATCATGAGCCTTATTATTTTTAAAAGCATTTACATCAGACATTAACAAGGCTATGACAGTTATATTTTCAATATTTTCAGTTTCACTATTGTCTGATTTTATTTTTTTTGCGTGTACTACATTGTCAAATGCTAGCATTAAAACATCAATAGCCGCTCTCTTTGCCTCGTCTTTTGATGATAATGTCAAACCGATTTCGCTATCGTTAACAAATAATGCACCAAATTGCATATTTACCAATGCTTTAGCATCAGCGTAAAAACCTTCTTGCGTGCATTTTGAAGTGATTAAACTAACTTTCCTTACGCTATCAATTTCAGCTTGCATTTGTTTTTTTTCTTCTGATGTTTTTGCATCTTTATATCTAGCCTGTATATCAAGTATTTTGTTATTATATTCTGTATTTACACGCTGATATATTGCATCAAATGTTTTTTTAAATACTTTTGATTTTAAATATTTTGTTGCTTTGTCTTTTCCAGAACCAGAGGGAGCAAAAACAATGCCAAAATAATTACAACCTATAATATTTGTACCATTTGCAAATTCATCAACTTTAATTCGTTTGCAAGCGGTTATAAATGATATTATTGCCAGTATTATGTTTAATAGTGCATTGTCGTCAAGGTCTGGAGCAACTGTTTTGGCACATTTAAACGCATCTTTAACCATTTTGGGTAGTTTGTTTATATCTATTACAATTACATTACTATTTTTAGTCATTTTTTTCTCCTTTATTTTCGTTTTGGTACATATTTTTAACCATTTCAACCAATTCATCATCCGTAAAGTTTTCCGATAGTACTTTATCAATATGTAATTCTTCGGCCCTAGCATCATCTATTTTTATGTTTTCTATAGGTTTTCCGTCTATCGCATCACGAAGAAACTCTATGATTTTGATACGGTCTAAAGGTCGTATTGAAGTGCTTGTTATATCTTGCAACACTCTCATAAACGCTAGATTTATATAATTTAGGGAGTCTTTTTCTAGTTCGGGAAAGAACCTTGCAAATTTTTCAACTGTTTTGGTATCAGTTACAGGCATGCTAATAAGTTCTGAAATCAACTCTTTCATAGCACGCTTTCGCCTTTTACTCTTTCCTGATGCAATACCTCCAGCCATGCCTCTTTCTCGTGCTATGCTCGTGCTTTCCGGAGGTTTAAGGTTTTTATTGTTCATTTTATACCCCCTCTTTTATTACATTGTTTTCATTACTTGAATTAAGGTATTCAATTAACTTTTCAATGTTTACAAGTATTTTTTTGCCTGCTCTTAAACTTACAATTTTGTTATCTAATGCAAGTTGTCTAATACGATACTTTGCTAAACCTGTAATTTTAGCCGTTTCTTCAATCGTTTTCATTGTTGGAATTAATAATTCTGCCATTTTTTTCTCCTTTTTACTAAAAATTATTACTTGTAGTACTACATTATTAATGATAACCGATAACTATTGACAGTTGTTGCATTTTAGTGTATATTGTTAACAAATATAGAACAATCAAATAAAAATTATAGAAAGTGGAACAAAATGACTAAAAGCAGAACTAACAAGAAAAAATCAGTAATAGCTGAACGATTAAAAGAGTTAAGAACAAATAGAGATACAATTGCTAAAGATTTTACTCAAAGGGAATTAGCAAAAAAAATTTTTATATCTTATTCCAAAATATGTGATTTAGAAAATGGGAAAAGACAACCAAGTGCAGAAGATTTAAAAATATATAGTAAATTTTTTAATGTACCTACTGATTACATATTAGGTATTATTTCTGATAAAGAGTACTCAAATATGGGAACATCAAAAAAATATAATGTAACAAAAGAAGAATTAGAGTCATTGCATAAATTAAAATCTGAAAATGAGGAGTATGTACCTATAATATTAAAATTTTTATCCAAAGAAAATTATTCTATTACAAAAGAGATTTTAGATTGCATGTTAGAGTATAAAAATGCTTATAAAAATAGGGTTATAGATGTTATTGGAAAATCTGCTGAAATATATGCAGATTTAACACACCAAAAATTTAATGATTTAAGGATTGAGTCATTAACAAATGAGGCATATTTTGAACTACTTTCAAAACTTCATAAGTATAACAAACCATTAGATGACAAAATGATTATTCAAAAATGTAAAATACAAGATTATATTTGTGGCACATTACTCACTTTAGTAGATGAGAATAATATGGAAAATCGGAGGCATTTATGGCATACATTCAACCACGCATCAACAAAAACGGTGTAATTACTTCTTATACAATTAAAGTATATAGGGGTACGGATATGTACGGAAAGCAATTAAAACCGTATATAACATCTTTTAAACCTAATCCAGAATGGACAGAACATAAAAGAGAAAAAGAATTAAACAAATTTGTTGTAGAATTTGAAAGCAAGTGTAAAAAAGGACTTGTAGTAAATGAAAAACAAACATTTGAGCAATATGCAAATTATGTCATTGGTTTAAAAGCTCGTACAGGAGCAAAACGCAGAACAATAGAACGGTATAAAGAATTGCTTTTGCGTATAATTCCAGTTATTGGTTATTTAAAACTTGATGAAATCAGACCACAACATCTTAATAATCTATATGAAATACTTGCTCAAAAAGGTCAAAATAAAGTAACTGGAGGTAAATTAAGTAATAAAACTATAATTGAACATCACAGACTAATAAGCACTATATTAAATCAAGCAGAAAAAGAAATGTTTGTTATATACAATGCTGCATCAAAGTCTACACCGCCCAAAATGGTACGCAAAGAGGCTAATTATTATGAGTTAGAAGATGTATTAAATATAATGAAATACCTAAAAAATGAACCTTTAAAATGGCAAGTTGCATTACAATTATTGATTTTTAGCGGTTGCCGTAGAGGTGAAATTATGGGGTTAAAATGGTCAAAAATTGATTTTAAAAATAAAACGATAAGAATAGATAATAATTTGTTATATTCTAAAAAAGACGGTATTTATGAAGATACACCAAAAACCGATAAATCAATAAGAACGGTTGATTTAACAACTCAAACCATAGAACTATTAAAGATATACAAAAGGGAACAAAATCAAAAAAGGCTTGCTATGGGTACGGCATGGACTCAATCTGATTTTGTATTAACGCAAGAAAACGGCAAACCTATGCATCCAGATAGTTTGACAGATTATTGTTCAAAATTTGAAAATAAATACAATGAAATTATAGATAAACAAAATTTAGATTTGCCAAAGGGTAAAAAAATAAAACGATTACCACATATTAATCCTCATGCCTTTAGACATACGCAAGTAAGTTTACTATCTGCAGAAGGTGTTGAAATAAATGTTATTAGTCGTAGACTAGGACATTCAAAAACAAGTACCACTATGGATATATATAATCACTTATTGCAAATACAAGAAAATAAAGCATCTTGCGTACTAGAAGAAATGCTTTTGAACAAAAAGGCATTATAAATTGCCACAATTACCACCTATAAAAATGCTAAAATAGGCGTATTTATTGATTATATCCGTAATTTCCAAATTTACATAAAATAAACGCATCAGATAAAATTAGATGCGCTTTATTTTATTTATGGTGTATTGATTAAGAGATTTTTTAATAATACATCAGGTTTTATTGTATAAGTTGCAATCCCTTTTTTATATGCAACTCTCCGTAATCGTTTCAAATATTTTAAATCCTTATTCCCTCTTTCCATTATAAGAACGCATGCCGGTTGTTTGTGTGTCATAAGTCCATAGTGTAATGATTGCCCGATACATTCCGCCCATTTATTTGCAAAATCAAATTCTATGGCTTGTGTTTCAGTTAGACAATCGACCCTTGTGAAGTCTTTTAACTCATATTCAGTAATGCCGTTATGATTTGAGCACCAATAATTTTGATATTCTGCCTCTGCAAACATACGCTTTGAGTATGCCGGCATGCTTACTAATATTATTATTAAGGTTATTAAGATTATTTTTTGCATATTTTAACTGTGTTTAAAAGATATTACCCTGCCATTTTTAAATTTAATTTCAAATTCCATTCGTATCATTGCTCCGAAACTGTTTTGAGAGTCCACATAACTAATTGCAGTAATAACACCATTTTCTTTTGTTATTGACCAATTACTACTTGTAGGAAATTTTGCCGTTGTAGGTGCTTTCAAACTGTTTTTTACAACATTTTCGGCATTAACTTGATATTCATAGAATTCATCTTTTGTCAAAATATAATCTTTTATTTGTCCTAATGATTTACCATTGTTATATATAGTTTTGTTTGGAATTGTAACGACTTCCTGACTTATATTTAATATTTCTTTTGTTGTTTCAATAGATTTAACTTTATCACCGTTTAATGTTACCCATACAGAATTTTTATCTTTATCAAAAAATAATTCATATTCGTTTGTATCGGCTTTTTTAACACCATTAACCTCATTTATGCCAATCTGATTTAATGCTGTTCTTATATTTTGTTCTTGTGCTGTTGATATACCATAATTTTCAAATGATTTTATAGGTGCGGTATTATCATCAGTTGATGATAATATTACACAAAAAGCAAAAAATATTATAATTACGGCTAAACAACCAAAATTAAATGTGGTTTTTGACAATTTATTTTCATCAATAGTTTTTTCACCTGATTTTTGGATTTTATGATATGTATTCAAATCCGCAAGTGCTTTAAATGATTTACCATTTGTAAATTTATATTCAAAGCATACTGTTTTTGTTGATTTTAATGCTTGTTCCAATTCTTTTGTGAACTTTGAATAATTTGCATCATAAATCAATGCTTTAATTTCATTTTCTTCTAATACCCTTATATTTTCTGCATTATTTAAAAGGGTTGTTGTTGCTTTCATCCCCTTTGTTTCAATAAGTTTTTCATTTGCCATTACTGTTTGTTGGCTAAAATCACCTGAAATAATCTTAAACATAATTTTCCTTTCTTTTTAAATTAAAAACCCCAGAATTCTTTAAAACTTTCTTTAAAACTTTTTTGATAATACGGCATTGGTATATAATTGCCGTCTTTATCTTTTGCAAATAACCTATTTACAATAGATGCTCTTATTAAATCTTTTACATTAAATAAAACATTTTCTGTTTTGCGGTCATATCGCAATCTTATATTTTTAGAAGTAATTTCTCTATAATCAGTAAAATATGTAGAATATACAATAATGGTACTATATACCATTTTGTTAGCATCTTTATTATATAAATTTATATTACCTTCTAAATGGTCGCCATTATTCCATCTTGACAATTTTATATTATTTCCTATTCCAATATCATATAGTGTTGATGCAGGAATAAAACCTATTATTTCTTCTTTTTTTTCATTATTTACGCTTATTGTAGGTTTTAATGATTGATATGTTTCAAAAAAACTTTGCTGTGCTAATCCTAGTTGTACTTTTTCATATTCTCTTTGTGCTTTTATACTTTGTAATTCTTTAGATAATTTGTTTAATGTCGGGTATCGATTATCTTCTTTAAAATCAGAAATATCAATGATTTCTTCACTTAATTTTAGCTCATTTTGATTTTGTGTTTTTTCAGAAGGCTTATTTAATTTTTGTTCAGTTACTTTTTTATTAACTTCTGCCTTTTTATCAGTAATATATTTTATTGCAACTTCTTTAGGTGATGAATTTACTCTATTTATTGCCCAGAAAGTAAAAAAATCACCGCTTATTTTATCAATAGCATTTGCATCTTGTTTAAATTCTGAAAAATCATTGAATAAGTCAAACCATTGCTTATTAGTCAATGTAATACTTTTATTATCACCATATTTGAAAGTTAAATCATCATTTTTGTTTTTATCAAATAATGTTACAATCTTAATTTCTGCATTATCATCATTGCCTTTGTAATAAATATCATATAAACCAGTATAAGGATGATTTAATAATTGCCTATATGATTGAAATTCCCCTTTTGCTTGAACATCTTTCATTGTTTCAGCATTTACAGGCATGGTTATAAGAACACTCATAACCATAATAAAAATTGATAGTAACAGTTTTTTCATTCTATTCTCCTTTTTCCTAGATAACAAATAACGAGGATTATTAGTTAAGTAATCTATGTTATTTGTTTATAGATTACATTAAAATACGATTATTTGCAATCTGTATAACCTTACTATGTGTTTATGATTTCACTACATCAAATAACATAATATAAGGAGAGTTTTATGGAACTTAAAAAGAGATTAGGCAAGAGAATACAAGAATTGAGGATAAAAAATAACCTCAAACAATCTGAATTAGCAGAAAAAATAAATATTGCCACAAAATCGCAAAGTTGCATTGAAACTGGTAAAAATTACCCCACCGCAGAAAATATTGAGAAATATGCAAAGGCTTTTAATGTTGATGTTGCAGAAATTTTAGACATAGGACATATAAAAACATCTGATGAATTGTTATCTGAAATGATAGAAATGCTTAAATCGGCAAATGAAACTGAAATTGTAACATCTTATAGAATTTTAAAAAGTATATTGCACTAAAAAGAAAACCACACCGCTAGCATAGTGTGATTTTCTTCAACTTTCTCATAATAATAATGTAACTGTAATAGCATCTATATTATATCATAAATAAAGCATTGCAGGTATTTTTAAATATAAAATTTAACATCTGTAATTCGCATTAAATAATCTATTTTTAAATAAAACTTGAACAAAACTTGAACAATCATCATATTTTTACACTAAAAAAGAGAGTTTCAAAATCGCTGAAACTCTCTTTTAGTAAATGGTTGCGGGAGCTGGATTTGAACCAACGACCTTCGGGTTATGAGCCCGACGAGCTACCAGACTGCTCCATCCCGCGATATTT
>ONTD01000165.1 GCA_900320675.1 uncultured bacterium | reverse complement strand
TAATTTCAGGATTATCGCTATATCCTATAATAAGCATTTGTGAAATTTTATCCTCAATAGGAATATTATCCTCTTTATTTTTTTTCATACATAAAAAGATATAAAAGCCCAATATAGCAACTATAATGAGTATAAGCATCACAATAAAAATCTTTTTCATAAATGATATATTAACACAAACTATTTGCAGATATACAAAAGAAAATGTTGCGGAATGTAAAGTACTTGCCTATATGAAGTGGTAGTGTATAATCGACATGTAGTATATAGAAAGGGGAAACTCATGAATAAAGAAGAATTAGTTGCAGAAATTTCTAAATCTGCTAAAGTTTCAAAAAAAGATGCAGCAGCTGTATTATCAGCTACATTAGAAGCAATCCAAAAAACAGTTAAAAAAGGTGGCAAAGTTACTTTAGTTGGCTTTGGTACTTTTGAATCTCGCAAGAGAGCAGCTAGAATTGGTCGTAACCCTCAAACTGGTAAAGAAATCAAAATCGCTGCTAAAACGGTACCTGCTTTCTCAGCTGGTAAGAAATTCAAAGAAATGGTTAAGTAATTATTACTTTGAATGTTTAAAATTCGGACGGGTGATATTAAATATCACCCGTTTTTTGTTAACTTGAAATATCCTGAATATTATACTAAAATAGCCCCATAACTCGGCACGCAAAGATATGAAAAATAAAGAACAACACATTATTGAACTATTTAACTTTGATAAATCTCAAGGAGAGGTTATTATCGGAACAGATGAAGCCGGCAGAGGTCCTGCAGCCGGCGGGGTATTTGCTGCAGCAGTATATTTCAAAAATAAAAACGAAGAAATCATTAACTCATTACAAAATCTTAATGACAGCAAACAGTTGAGCAAAAAGAAACGAGAAGAACTTTTTGACATTATTAAAATGAATACGCTCAATTCTGTAGTATGTATTGAAGTAGAAGAAATTGAAGAAATAAACATTCTGAATGCATCATTAAAGGCAATGAAATTGGCATGTGAAAACGTTATTCAAGAGATAAACGAAAAGAATCCACTCATATTAGCAGACGGAAATAAACTTATAAAAGATTTCAAATACCGGCAAAAATATGTAATAAAAGGAGACAGTAAATCTGCATCAATTGCTGCAGCAAGTATTCTGGCAAAAGTTGCAAGAGACAGATATATGGAAGAATTAGACAAAAAATATCCAAAATATGGGTGGGGACACAACGCCGGCTATTTAACAAAAGAACATCTTGAAGCAATTGATAAGTACGGCCTTACAGAATTTCATCGTCCGTCTTTTTTAAAAAAACACTTTGAAAAACAACTATCCCTTTTTTAGCTTAATATTAATAAATGTAAATTAATCGAGATTTTCAATAAAGTTTTATAAGAATATTGCCGATAACGATACTGTAGTGTACGGAGGATATTCTAATGTCAATTGATAAAATAAATAATATTGTACAAAAATCGGCACAAAGAACAGATACCCATAGCACAAAAAATACAGCCGCAGGCAATTACACAATTGGTAGCGGGGAAACCCTGTACTCGCTTATGAAAAAATTAAACTTTAAAAACGAATCAGAAATAAGAGCCTATTTAAAACTTTCCGGCACTGCCTCGTTAAAAAAAGGGCAATCAGTAAAGTTACCTTCAACAAAACTTGAAACAACAATGATGGCAATTGCCAGAAAATACAACATATCACTTAAAGAATTATTGGCTCTCAATCCTCAGATCTCTGATCCTACAAAATTACATAAGGGTGAAAACATAATTGTACCGATTAGACCGTTCTCTAAATCTGCTGAAATTGAACCAAAAGTTCCAGAAAATAAAAATACAGAAATTCATAAAAATGTGTCTAAGAGTACAACACCCCCTAAAGCACTTGCTAAAAATTTGCCTGATGCAAAACCGCAAAAAGAAATAGTTGTACCTAATTTCCAAAATGAATTAAAAGATAATATTGAGCAGCGGCAAAACAGTATACGGATGTTCTTAAAAAACAATTATAACAATGTTATCAATAACAAAAAAATAAATACAAATAACAGAAAAAACATCCCTCAAAATGCGAAATTTGTAAAAGGTGTAAATAGAGATTTATCAAATAATCCTTACCTTAAAATCACCAAAAACCAACCATATATCGTCAAAAAAGGAGATAATTTTGACAGTATTGCAAAGAGGCACCATATTCAAACAAGAACCCTGCTTGATTTCAACAATATTCACTCTAAGCACACTTTACACGTCGGAGATGTTATAAAAATTCCGGATACAATAGAACCTAAAAATATTAAAAATTTGGACAATGTCGCAAAAGCAACCGGTCTGAGTAAATCATATCTGCTGAAGCTAAAGATAATGGAAGACGGAGATATTGGTGAAAATAAATTCCACAACAAAGTTTATTATGACCGCAACAATAACCCGACTATCGGGATAGGACACCTTGTTACAAAAGCGGAACGTTCAAAATATATGAACAAAACGCTGACCGATTCCGAGGTTTGTACGCTTTTTGCAAAAGATATTATGGTACAAACCGATAATTTGCGTTCAATACTAGGAGCAAAATATTATGACAGGCTTCCGCAACCGATAAAAGATGCACTGGTTGATTACTCGTTTAATCGCGGGATTGAAGTAGTCGGCAAACAAACTAAATTACTGGAGCTTTTAAGAAAAGGAGATTACACAAACGCAATCGGACAGTTTAACATTGATTATTCCACTAAAAAACTTAAAAACGGAGAACGCAAAAAAGTATTTATGTCAGGACTTTCAAAAAGAAGATTGTTTGAAATGTCTCAGGTCTGCAAAATATATAACGGGAAAATTCCGCAACGCGCAAAAGCTTACATTCAAAACATGTATAACAGAGGACTTTTTCATATAAATAATGAGTATAAAAGCGAAAAAAGCCGTCACGCAGCAAAAACATACTTTACAAAAGAAATTAAAGCTATGTTTGGGAATCTTCTGAAGTATTATTAGTATCCGGCTTTTTTATAACGGAATTTGCCAGATTATAGGTATCAAGGTATCTGTGTTGAGTTTTAACACCTTCTTTTATACCCATAAGTATCATTAAATACAAGTTTACATCCTGCTGAAGAACTGCAATTACATTACCCATTGTTCCGTATAAACCATACTTCATACCCACACACTCAGGGATATAAAGTTTACCCTTTTCCCTAAGCAGGGGATTTAAAGTATTGATTGGAATTTCATTTTCATCATATTTTATTGTGTAATTCTTGCGTTTAAAAATCTGACAAAAATGTTTATTTTTAAGCGCATATTCAACTATTTTTGCAGTATCCTCTACAGTTGTCCTGTTTTCAGCACCTAAACCCGTTGTATCAGAAAAATAAGTATTTATAGCTCTTAACTTCTTAGCAGCAGAATTCATTAATGCAATAAAATCTTTTACAGAACCGCTCACGGTTTCAGCGATTATATCGCTTACTAAATTATTTTGAGTTATCAAAAGTACATTAATTAAATCGTATACCGTAGCACGAGAAACGCCCTTTATAACCCCTTCCGGAAGTTCAATTACCATTTGTGTCTTACCGCTTTCAAGTGCAATTATAGCCGTTAATATTTTTGATGTTGCAACGGTTGAGAAACTTTCTTTTACCTGTTTCTTTATCAATACGCTTCCATCCGTCAAATTCTTTACTATGAGAGCGGAAGTATTAATATTTTCAGGAATAGTTATATTATTATTTAAAACTGTAGGAGCACTTATAGAAAGCATTTTTCTGTTATTAAACTGCTCGTATACTGATTCCATAATCTTATTACCGGAAGTATGACATTTATCCAAATAGGCAAAATATCTTTTTTTGTTTTTCCTGTAATAATCGACATCAAACACTTGAGAAAAATTATCTAATTTATCTACAGAATCGATAGCCAGCATCGTTCTCATACATTTAACACACTTATTACAATTTTTAGAGCCGGTAATACATACATGTAAATGCTTATGTGCAGGTGCAAAATGCACTATGTCTTCAACCTTTTCCAAGAAATTCTTTTCTGCACCTTCAGGTATAATCTTTAAGGTGGAAGTACTGAATACAGACGTTAATAATAATTCATACGCACCGCATTCATGTCTGTCGCAATCTTTCAAACTAAATTCCGAATAAGGCAGCCCGTAAGAACCGTAATAATAGATTTTAAAAAGTTTCTGCAACGCATATACCGGAAAAATATTATAATAAATATGATTTAAGGCATACATTGTCTTAAATTCACGCATTATATTACTTTTAATAAGCACATACGGTAAATCAAGTTCTGCCGCAAGCTCAATTGATTCTTTTATACAATCTTGCTTAATCTTAGAATTATCCCTGCCGCCCTCTGTGTAACCGGCAATATCAAACGCTCCGACATCATTTATACAAAGGTGAGTAAGTCGCATATGAGGATAATCCGAATCTAAACACTCATTTAAGACGTGCATTGAATCTACACCTCTTGACATACCTGTTCCGACTGCTCCGGCATTTTTAACGGAATGCTTATTTGCCTCAGCAAGAATACGTGTTTTATACAGATTTTTACTATTTTTAACTAGTGTCGGGATTAAATGAGTTCTCAGGTTATATAGCAACTCTTCAGAGACCGGTGCCAAGCATGATATATCTTTACCCTCTCGCATTGCAATAGGTAAAAGTGCAATTAAAAAAGCATCACATCTGTCCTTCACAAAAAATCTGGAATACTTATCTTCAACTTCTACCCAAATGGTTTTTATTTCTTCGTTATATTCTACCTGACAATATAACCTTACCTTTTTGCCATTTTTAGATATTTTAGGTTCGCTTATTATTATCATACTTCACTCCGTCTTCTTTTTTATTATATCTTTTAAAAAATATTTTGTCTAATGTTTTTTATCAAAAAACTTATCAATCTTATCAGCAAAAAATGTAGATAAGGCAGGAATTAACAGATAATATATAGAACCCAATATAAGGAGAGGTTTTGCTATCCTTATACCTTCTACGTATTTATCAAGGTTTTTAGAATTTGAATTAGCCGTCTTAAAGTTTTCAATAAAACGCTGAGTAGGTTTTTCCGTCAACTTATCAATAGAATACATACCGGCTATAGAAAGCCCCGTAGAAATTGCAGAATTATATATTAAAGCTTTTTTCGGTTCTTCATCAATTTTCTTCGATTTAAATGCCTGAGTAATAAAAGCTCCTGTTGCGAGGGTGTCTGTAAGAGCAATTATATGCTGCTCAAATTTGGTATTATGAAACTTCTCCGC
>ONTD01000170.1 GCA_900320675.1 uncultured bacterium | reverse complement strand
TGCATTTGAAATATTTAAACCGTTTGTGGTTGATTGGTTATCAATAAGAATTGCTGTTGTAGTATCTTCCCCTGTTGATGTGTTGTGTTCTGTTTTCCCGGTACCCCAAGTCTGAATTGCGCTTTGAATATCAAGTTTACCGCCGGCAGGTTGATTAACAATTGATATCATACCTTCTGAGTTTTGATTTAAATAGTTATGAGAAATTTCAGAAGATATTGTCATATCTCCATTTGTATTAACAATAGACAAATCACCCTGTTCATCAATTATATAACCGCCTATAACTGAGGAAGAGCCATTATTCTTAATAGAAATATTACCCTTCTGGTCTTTAATATCTCCATATAATTTTAGTGCATTGGTATTATTTGTAATTTCTATATTGCCTTCTGCTGTACTAATTTCTGAATCTAACATAGCATTTAAGCCTGCAGAAGTGATGGTTATATCTCCTTTTTCATCCGTTATTGATACGTCAGAAATGTTGGTTTGTCCATTATTTTGAATATTAATGCGGCCTTCTGTTTCTTCAATATCCCCTTTAATATTTAAAATGCCTGCATTTTCGCTAGATATATTAATTAAGCCTTCACTAATTAACGTTTCAGGATAAACATTTCTTGAAGCATCATTTTTTATATCCCCATTTAAGTTTAATGTTTCAGCACCTTTATTGAATATGTTTAATTCCCCTGTTGTTGATATATTCCCGTATACATTACCCTGTCCGTTATTTAGAGTAATATTTGTTTTTCCGTGTGCAAATATCGAATCGGCAAGGGTTAAGACATTATCTAACAATATTTTTTGCTGTTTAACTTCTAAACCATTATTTGCAGTTATATTCAATATACCTTTTTCTCTAGGAAAATCATGATAATTCGTAGTTATACTGTTTGTAATTACCCCGTTCAAAGACAGTTTACCGTTAGATGTAATATTTGTAGTTGCGTGGTCTACGGTATTTACGGTAATTTTTCCGTCATCTTTAATATTTACGTTTTTAGGTGTCATATAACCATTGAATTGATTATTTGAAATATCTGCAATATTTAGTTGAGCATTCGTTTCATTGTTTATTGTTATGTTTTGTAACCCGTTAGCAATTTTTATTTGTCCGGATAATGTTACACCAGTATCAGATAACGAAACTCCAGCGGATTGTTTAGTATCTGGAATGTTATATAAATAAATTTGTCCGTCCTGATAAATAGCTTTGATATTGTTTGTATCATTTAAGTATGGGGAAACATTATATCCGCCAAGGTCTATCATATTAGTTTCATCTGAAGTCGGATCATAAACCAAATTTTCAGGTTTTATCATATCTTCGGTTATTGTAATACTTCTGTTAGAATATCCTGTTTCTATTGTTCCGTTAATATTTACAGGCTTATTTGTCAATATCGCAAAACCATCTTTTGCAAATATATAATCATTTGTTTTTATGGTTATAGGTGTTGTATTGTTTTCATTATAAATCAAAAATCCAATGCTGCTATTTGTTGATATTAACGACATGCTGGAAGCATTTATACCGGTGTTATTCGCAATTAAAATACCTCCGCTCTCATTCCAAATATTTAATTCATTGGCAGTATTTATATCTCCGATGA
Organism: uncultured bacterium; assembly: GCA_900320675.1. Classification (GTDB taxonomy): domain Bacteria; phylum Cyanobacteriota; class Vampirovibrionia; order Gastranaerophilales; family Gastranaerophilaceae; genus UBA1221. Next base: position 6,184 of record ONTD01000170.1, on the reverse strand, counting down.
TATATATTTGTGAGGCCGTTTTAGGTTTCGGAATATTGAATGTTGATGCAAACGGATGGTTAATATCATAGTAATTATTTATTGTTATACCTGAGATGTCGTCTCCGCCTGATTTATAGTGAACTCCTGAAGTAGGTAAATTTTCAAATGATTTATGCCCAATAATATTGTTGATATACATATAAGCATCAATTCCGCTTACTACCTGATTTTTATCTGCAAATTCCCCATGGTTTTTGCCGCCTATTATTAAGCCGCTTTGGTTTATTGCGGAATCTATATTTAAATCATTAAATACCATTGTACGGGTAGAATAGTTGTCTATTTTCAATCCGTTTGATGCGACGCTAAATATTCCGCTTCCGTTTATATGATGATTGAATGCCCCATCAACAGTAATGTGGGCTCCTTTGGGTGTTATATCATTGAATGTAATAGAATAATCACCATTACGTTGTTCATATTCAGACGGATTTGTAGCATATGTATTGTCATAATCGGCTTGAAGCTTTATTCTGTCAGCATTTAATACTGCAAGCGATTCCAAAATGGCAACCTTTTTCTCTTCATACGGTTCTATTTGTTTGTCGAGGTTCTCTATTGCAGTATTGAAGTCTGTTATTTCTTTACATGTTTGATTGACACCGGTACCGCTTGGATTTGAAACTGCGACATACTTGTTTGTCCCATTTTGATATACGGCAAATCCTGTTTTTGTCGCAGTAGAGAGGTTCACTTTTACCGCATCGTAACCGTCTGCAATTGTTTGCTTTTGCTCATCTGATAACCCGTAATTATTATCATTTAAAAATTCAAAAATAGTAGGTTGTTCTATATATTCTTGCGGTTCATTAACGTGTTCCGTATTATATGCTGCAATTGCTCTATTTTGAGTTTCAATAGCTGAAAGTTCTGCATCATAATCAGTCATTATCGTATTATATTGAGACTCTGTTATCTTAGTGGAATCACTGTCATCAACTATACGAGATTTAATTTGAGCCTTTATATCATTTTGAACAATAGTATTGAAATTACTGTTACCTTGTCCATCAAGTGTATCATCAGTTAAAATTGCTCCATTATTTATTAAGTCATTAATTTCGTCAATTTTATCCTGAACTTCTTGTTTTCTATCATTCAGAGCATCAAGTGAATTATTTATACTGACTATTGTTTGGTTATTTTCATTAATACTTTCCTGAATATTATCAATTTCTATTTTAATTGAATCTAACGTTCTTTGTTTGATTATTTCACCTGAAACAGTTTCTCCGTCAGAAAGAATATAATCATCGTCGTAAAAACCTTTTAGTGTTTCTTTATCAACAGAGCCGTCACGGTTTATCTTCATGTATTTATTGTTACCTTGACCTGCAATAATTTTACCATTATCTTTCAGTATAGGTGTGTGATTTACATGGGAGTTTCTGTGAGAGCCTGAATCCGATATAGGAATACCGAATAGGGCATAACATATTGTTTTCCAAGCAATAAGCGAATCTCCCGTACCTTTGCCTACCGAATAACTGATTTCTACGTCTTTACCTGATGTAATATCGGCCCCTGATTCAACGTTCAGTGTATTATTAATATTTTTATTTATAGCACCATCCTCAGTTGTTGTTGGGATAGCTGCATGTGCTTCAGAGTATGCATATTGAGTTAGATTATTGGTCGAATCTTTCATGAAGTTGATATCAACTAAGTTACCGGCTTGTAATGAACCGTTATTTTGCAAGTTATTGTTAATAGTGAGTGTTAAGTAAGATTCTGAAACCGGATCTTTGAAACCAAAGTGATGCGCCTCTGATATTGCCCGCGCCTCCAATTCGTTATTAGAATCAAAGCTAACTTCAAGTTCATCAGATGCAACCAATTTTGACAGTGCATCAATTGCTATAGTATTACTATTTGTTACAGTAAGCCAATTTTTGCTTCTCGGAATTGCTACAAAACCACCTACTGTTGTATCTGTTCTTTGTTTGAAAGCAGATGAAGTTAATGCATTTAATTTAATATCCTTTGTTGCATTTAATTTGGACTCTTTTATTTCTATTTCACTTGTTTGGTTAATTGTATTAGTTAGTCTCATTTCATTTTCTGCAACGAAACCGCCTGCCCCGCCTGCATAATCAACAATGGTATTTTGTGCATTTCTGACGTCGGCACTGCTTTTCAAGTTAATATTTTTTGCATTGATTGTTGTTTTATTTAAAGATAATTTCGCATTTGAGGTATATGTGTTATTTGCTTCATTGTCAGCTACCGCAACAAAACCTCCGGCACCCATTGAAGCCGAGTCTTTAACAACAGCATTGTTGTTGACTTCAAATAAAATATCTTTGTCTGAATTGATTTCGGAGTTATTAACATTAGTAGTAGTTGTTGTATTAAATACATTTTCTATATTATCCTTACTAACGCTAATCAATCCGCCCGAGCCATTTGAAGATGTAACGTCCATTGTATTAACGGATGTGTTTTTTACAATTAAATTATTAAGCCCTGCTTTTGTATCGGATTTAAGCCCGTCTACTGTCAATGTAGAAGAGCCGGTTAATTTATTTGTAGCCTTTGTATCATTAACATTTACAACTCCACCGCCGGAACCTGATGATTTATTCAAAACAGAAGTTCTTGTTGTATTAAAGTTAAATGTTGAAGATGTTGCATTAAATTCTCCTCCGATAGTACCGGTAGTATTTGCAGTATCTTCTGAGTTTATGCGTATTCTCTGCCCGCCGCCGATTATGCCGCCAAAATTGAACGCACTCATATCGGAATTAACTTCGGAATTGTGGGTTGCATTAATTATTGCATTCTGAGTAATTGTATTATTACCGGCTATCTTCAAATCCAAGGTACTTGTATCTTTAGCATCAACATCAACAGTGTTTACGCCAATACCGACAGTAGCTTTTGTTGCTCCCGCATTTGAGATTGCCTTTGAATTCAGATATGAATTTATATTTAAATTTTTAGCCGAATGATTTTTTACATTTAAAACGGATTCCGATGTAGCTGTATTTTCTGCATTGGCTGAAGTGCTTGCAACAAATCCTTGTAAGGAAACATGAACATTATTAATTTCAGCCTTGGAAATAATCCCGTCAGTTCCGTTATCTCTTGCTGTTATAATGTTTGTATCGCCCAAATTCGTTATTGTAAGCCCGTTAATGCTATCAATACCTGATTTAAAATTAGCATTCATAAATGCGCCGGATTTATCTACGGATGCTACATCACCTAATTTTACAGAAGTAACATTAGCTTTTGAATACGCAGACATCTTGTCAAAATCTGTTATTATATCAATTCCGTTTGCTTGTATTGTTCCGCTTACATTCTCAATTAATGCTCTGCCTGTTGAATTTGCGGTAACATCATTTTTCGAGACACTAACAATACCGGCACCGGATACAGTTACGGTACTTTTTACAGAGCTTAAATCCGTATTTACTTTAGAATGAACAGTCAATTTTCCTTTCGAATCGATGTTAGTATCTCCGGAAATCAGGGCAGCACTCTTATTTGTGTCCTTTGCTTCCGCTAAATCAACAGCAACAATTTGTCCTCCGGTAACGACTACATTTGTACTGTCTAATTTGGATTTACTTGTTGAATTTGAAATAACATTAAGTTCACCTGCCGTATTTACTGTTGCATCTTTTATTTGAGCGACTGTTTCTGAAGTATTATTATAAATTGCAGAACCGCCCGATACGGTAACTCCGGAAACATCAACTCGAGCATTCGTAATATCAACATTAGATTTTGATTCTGCATTAACAGAAACGCTTCCTGTATTGCTTGCGACTTTGCCGCCTGAAATTTCAGCTAAAGTATTATTTGCAAGTTGGGTATTTTTTACGCCAACTCCGATAGTTCCAATGCCTGCTGATACGTTAACATTTGTAAGGCTTAAGGTTTCTTTATCCCCTAAACCTTTTAGCTTGCTTTCAGCTTTAATGGAGATATTGTTTTTAGCTTCTAAATTACCGTCAACTCTTGCTACGGTACCCGTTTCAATGTCGCTTGCAGCAGTTGTCGGCGTATAAAGATTTTTTACATTATCAGCGTCATTTTCTGTAATTTTGTCATATTTATCTTTTGTATAATTTACGGCATCCTCAATTTTACTGCTTTGTTCTGACTCTGAGTATGTGGCTGTTCTTTTACCAAGTTTTACTACGGCAACATCGCCCGCAATTGCACCTGCACCCAAGGAAACAGCTACATTATCATTGTCAAGTCCGTTTGTCATATTTGAGGTTATACTTGACGAACCGGCTTTAAGTTGTCCATCGGATGAAGATTTTGTTTCGGCTTTTGCAAGATTGTTTGCATAATAAAGATTAATATTTGCTCCGACAGCCGCACCTAATCCTGCGCCGTTAACCATAGCCATAGTATTATTAGATTCAGTATTATCTTTTGCATCTATATTTACTGCGTTTGTAATGTTTAGGGTTTTGTTTTTTACATCAACAACAGAAGTGGTTGAAGAATCAATTTGATTAACAAGAGCGTTTGCCAATAAGCTTGCTCCGATACCTGCAACGGATACCCCTATATTAATATTATTTAGATCTCTGTTTGAATTAGAATTAACAATCAATGAATCAACGGTTGCAGATGAGCCTTCGTCAACCGAGGAAGTATTTTCAACATAGGAAGAAACTGTATTTTTATATATATTTTGTACAACATTAACAAGAGCAGAAGCCCCTTCTCCGGAGACACCCAAGCCTATTGCCTTATTTTTTATAACATCTTTTTTATCTTTATTGGTATTAATAGTAATTGCACCGGTTTTTTCCAGTGTTGAATTTTTAATACCTGCTTCTAATGTTGATATAACATTATTCAGAAGTACATTTGTAACAACACTTACACCCTGCCCTGCAACGCTGACGGCTGCTATCCAATTGTTAGAATTAATAATTGAATTTGCATCTATGTCTATTGATTTTGTAGTATTGATTGTTGCATTATCTATATAAGATTTTACCGTGTTGGTATAATTATTTTTTATTGCAATACCTGTACCGGCAATACCTTGACCGACACCTGCCACCCCGACTGATATATCAAGTGTATCAAGTTTACTTTGAGCATCCATATCAACCGAGGAATTTCTTATAGTTGTATTGGAAATAACAGCTTCTGTCGTCATATCGTAATTATTTATTGTAGGAGAAATAGAAAGTGCAAGGCCTTTCGCACCGCCGGCTGTAACAATGATATGACTCTGGTTTACATCTTCATTTGAATTAATGTTGATTTGTTCGGCACTGATTACATTTTCAGATGACAAATTATCTATTTTAGCAATTGTTTTATCAGTTATATTATTTAGAACAACATTTGCATTAATAACCCCATTTCCGGCACCCGAACCTGCAATTAATATTTCATGGCTGTCTTTCACATTATTTGCAAGCATTTCAATCTTATTATCTATTGATAAATTTGAGCCTCCGGCAATTATAGCTTCTGTTGTAGAGTTATCTCTTGTGTAAATAGCCTGTAAACCTGCCGCAGCCTTACTAGAAGCACCAATTGAACCTGCTATAATGTTTTTTACTGAATAGTCTTTAGCTAAAATACTTAAATCATCCGCAGTAATCTTTGAATTATTAATTTCAGCTCTAATATTATTTTCAATAACTTTGCCTATACCAGCACCGCTGGCAGATAAATGTGCACCTGCGGACAAATTATAGAACATATTCCAGTTTTGGAAACTATTACCTAATTTTAAATCATCATATTCGCCCTTATCATTCTTCTTGAGCATCTTTTCTTTATATGCGTCAGTCGTAACATCATCTCGTGTATATTCACCCTGAGAATTTGGTGTTCCACCTAAAGAATTAATGGAATTTGCAAGGACTTCAACTTCTCCTGCAGATTTTATATCAGCATCAATTATTTTTGCTTCAACCGTTTTATTTATTTTATCAACATTTACAGAACCTGCAATATTTGCTATAGAATCGGCACTTGCAAGTGCCAAAGTTCCGCCTCTTGAATACAGAGTAGTTTCATCAAATGCAACAACCTTTAAATTATTGATGTTTGTAGCTTCGTCATCTTCAATATCAACTCCAATGTTACCAGAAACATGGGCCTTGACTGAATTATCAATTACATTTACGCCAACATTAGCCGCTGCCAT
>ONTD01000171.1 GCA_900320675.1 uncultured bacterium | reverse complement strand
TTTTCCCACACTTGTCGGAATACAAATTTTCATAACCATATCTCCTTTTAATTTTTCTATGTTGCTTTGTAGTAAAATAGCACTTTCAAGAGCTTGAGTGTCTGTGAGATTATGTCTTTTTGCGTAATCTCTTAAAATATTTAAAATGTTTTCGTTAATTCTTCTGTTGAACGGTACTTTGCGATGACAGGTTTTCTTTCTTCCTGCCATCTCACGCTTTCCGCCCCAATTAGATTTTTGACAACATTTCATAATAAAAGACTAACACGCCGGCTTGATTATGTCAATACATAATCAATATTATTTCTGTAACCGATTCCTGCTCTGTAACCAGATATTGAATACAATAATGGCAGAGCCGGCTCAATCCATTTAAGTCCCGACAGCAATGATACAGTTGCAATATCGTCTGTGTGTAAACTTATATCCAAAAGTTCAGGGGTTCTTTTTTCTTTTATCTCTCTGTTTTTACAGATTATAGGATTAATAACCTTATTTGCACTAAAATTTGCAATTTTGCTCCCTCCGATAACACCTGTTAAAATAATTCCGCCAATCATCCCAACGCATCTTGCAGCTTTTGATTTTATATTCATTTTCTCCAATATCCCAAGAGCCGCTCCTGCACCTATGTTACAAATCAATTATTTTTACTGATTTATTCTCGCTTGCGGTTACGAAAATTGCTTCTGAGTACTCTTCAAGCCCTGCTATTACTTTCTTATCTGCCATCTTTTACCATAATAATTTCTCCTTATGAAAAAATTGTAAGGTAAGCCTAACAAATTGTCAAGAGTAGAATTTTTAGTTGCGCTCAAATATCAACAAAAACATTATGACTCCGCAGAAAAAATTTTAAAAGTTATTCAAGAAAGGGGCAAAGAATAAAATATTGTGTTAGTATAAAAATATAGCAATGACAAAATCATTTTTTTGAATTGCTTTTGAGTTTTTTAGATTATTGCGAATTTCACTTATTTCCTCATCCATTGCTCCAATTATGGCAATAGTATTTTTATGCCTTGGGCAACACAACAATATACAAGCAGTAAAGATTAAAATAAGTACAAATAAGATATAAAACTAATTTCTTTTCATAGTTGTATTTTATCATAAATTTATAGGTATCTGACCAACCGAACTTCGCCCACCCGCAAATCTGCTCATACTTGTTACCTATGTGCTAAATTTCTGAAGGAGATATGTTTATTATCATATCTTCAGAAAACTTTATCGGAACTCCGATTTCCTTTTCTAAATTTGCAAATGATAAATTATAATTCAATATAGCATTATAAAAATCTAATCTTGCGTTAAGATATGTATTTTCACCATCTTTTAATTCTATTGCATCTCCAACTCCGGCTTTATACCTGCCAGTAACCTGTCTATATTGTTCTTTTGCCTGATCCAGTGCTAACTTTGCAATTATTATGGATTCTTTATCAGTTTGTAAATCTAAATATGCTTTCTTTACATTAAGGTATACGGTATCTTTAATACTATCGTATTGTGCCAATCTTTTTTTATATTCTGCATTTGCTTCATTAATTTGTTTTTTAGTTCGCACAATATTGAAGGCATTATAATTTAAACCAATTCCTAACTGTGTAGATCTCAAATTATAATCATTTCCTAAGCCATAGGAATAACTGCCATAGGCACCTATGTTAGGAGTAAATTCTCTTCTCGCTGCACGTAAATTCATTTTTGCAGCATTAGCACTTTTTTCTGCAGAGATTAATTCAGGACGAGAATCCATTGCAATTTTTATTGAATCTTCCAATGTGATGTCAAATGCGTTCAAGTTTAATTCATCAGATAATTCATAATTCGTATATTCCGGTAATCCCATTATTTTGGACAATTCCGCTTTAGCTACTTCTAAAATATTTTTTGCTTTTACAAGATTTAATTTAGCTTTACCTAAATTATAGTCAGCAGTTACAACATCTAATTTTGCCTTTTTCCCAAGTTTGTAGAAGCTCCATGCTTGATTTAGTTGAAGTTGATAATCTTTGACAGTGTCTTCATATACCTTTATTTGAGCTTGTGCAAACAAAATATTAAAATAGGCATATTTTATATAATAAATTATTACATTTATATTTTCTTTAGTATCTTCCTTGCTTGCCAAATACATATTTTTTGCCATGTCCACACTGGCTTTGGTTTTTCCGAAATCAAACAACAGCATGTCTGTAGAAACAGTTGGGATATACCCCATGGATGTATACAGACTTCTGTACCCATACGGTAAATTTTTGGTATGAGAATAGCTATTGCCGGTTCTGGAAAAATTTACACCTGCACTTATTGTCGGAAAATAATTAGCCCAAGCCTGACCAATTTTTGATTTATATACCTGTTCATTGTATACCGAAGCTTTTATATCCGGATTATTTGAGATTGCCAAATTTATACAATCTTCCAATGAAAATACGGAATGTACGTTATTGGTATAGGTAATATTTTGTTGCGAATTTTTATTATCCTGAATAGCGTATACTGTTCCGGTCGTTAGCGCTAATATACATATTAAGGTTATTATTTTTTTAAATTTCATAATCCTCACTCTCATGTTTACTGTTAAAATATTTATCAATTGTTTCCTGAATTATTACGTAAAACGCAGGCGTTAACACTGTACCTATAGTTGCTGCAACAATCATACCTCCAATTACAGTTGAGCCTACTGAAATACGACTGTTTGCACCGGCTCCGGTAGCAAATAATAATGGTAATATACCCAAAATAAATGCAGCTTCTGTCATCATAATAGCCCTAAACCTCAATAGTGCAGCTTTAATTGCGGCATCTTGAATAGTTAAGCCGTGAGCCTCGTGTTCTTCTTTGGCGAATTCAACAATCAAAATAGATTGTTTTGCTGACAAGCCTATTAACGTAATTAATCCTACTTGCGAATATAAATCTAATGCCTGTCCCATCATTAATTGAAATATTAATGCACCAATGATTGCAACAGGTGAAATTAAAAGTACTGCAACCGGTATCATCCAGCTTTCATACAATGCAACCAGGAACAGGTATACAAACAACAAGGCAAATCCAACAACAAGACCGGTCTGACCGGAAGATTCTTTCTCCTGTAATGATGTTCCTGACCATGCAAACGTATAATCTCTCGGTAATATTTTCTTTGATAGATTTTGCATTGCCTTCATAGCATCACCTGAAGATTTTCCGCTTGCCGGTGAACCCTGAATTTGTGCCGCTCTAAATTGGTTAAATCTCGTAATTGAGACAGCCCCAACTGTTTGTTTTGGCGTAATCATTGTCATAATAGGGACAGGTTGCCCCTTTGTGTTTATAACAAATATTTTCTGTAAATCTTCAATTTTGTTTCTGTAATCACCTTCAGCCTGCATAAACACCTTGAATATTCTGCCCAATTTGTTAAAGTCATTAATATATGAATAGGACAATGTTGAAGCCAAAGTATTGTGAAGTTCTGACAAATCAACGCTTTGTGCCAACGCTTTTTCGTAGTCAATATCTAATCGATACTGAGGGACATTTGCCTGAAATTGTGTATATACATTCTGTAATGCAGGATCCTGATTTGCTTTTGCAATGAATTCTTCCGCAAAGGCTGCAATATCCTGAATACTGGCATTACCGGTTGACATAAGCTGATATTCAAAACCGCCCATCATTCCCAAACCATCTATAGCAGGGGGTGAAAGTGTGAATATTGCCGCTTCGTTTATATCTGCTGTACGTTTATATATTTCCCCTAAAATTCCGTTATGAGAAAGATCTGTTTGTTTGCCCTGAATTTTACGTATCACCCAGCTTATAGGATCGACTTTTCTCTCACTCCATTCGGTTAACTGTATAACAATACTTGCCTGATTTGAAGGCCCAAAACCTCCAAAAGCGATAACCCTATCTTGATCAATACCTTCTATACCATCTATTGCCTTAATAAATTTTAAACAAACATCTTTTGTTCTATTTAAAGATGCCCCATCAGGAAGTGTAACAACAGAAATCAACATACCCTGATCCTCATCAGGAATAAAACCTGTCGGAATAATTTTAAATAAACCGAACATTATAAATACTATTGCAATATAGGTAATGATTGTTAACTTCTTATTAATAACAAATTTTTTAACAACATCTATATAATATTTAGTCAGTTTATCAAAATAATCATTAAAAATTGCCAGTCCTTTGTTCAAATATTGTTGAGCTGTTTTAACCCATTGAAATTTGTCAAATTCTGATTTTTTCTTTGACGGATTAAGAATTATAGAACACATTGCAGGCGAAAGTGATAGTGCGCAAATCGCAGAGAATCCTATTGATACTGCAATACACACTGCAAATTGTTTATACATAATACCGGATAACCCGCTCATAAAGCACATAGGAACAAACACCGCCATTAAAACAGCTGCCATGGCTACCAGCGAACCTCCGACTTCGCCCATTGTAATTTGTGTTGCCTCTAATGCGGATTTACCGGCCTCAATGTGCCGTTTAACGTTTTCTATTACAACAATTGCATCATCAACTACAACCGCAACGGCAAGAACCAACGCAAATAATGTCAGCAAGTTTAAAGACATTCCCAGAGCCTTTAAAGCAATAAATGTACCGATTAATGATACAGGAATCGTTACACAAGGAATCAATGTTGCCATAAAGTCGCCTAAGAATATAAATATAATCAAAATTACAATTAAGGAAGTCAATAGAATAGTAAATTCAACTTCGGACATCGATTCATGAATGAAGGTCGAACTATCCATCATAATATCAAGTTTCAATGAGTCCGGAAACGTTTGAGAAAGTTCATCTATTGTTTTGTATATATTATCACATATTTCAACAGTGTTAGCTCCGGGTAACGGCATTACCTGTATTAACGCTGCAGGTTTTGTGTTAACAATACCGAACATTGAATAAGATTTTGCACCCAATTCAACTCTTGATACTTCTTTTAATCTTAGTTTTGAACCGTCAGAATTAGACCTGATAATGATATTCCCAAATTCTTCCGGTGTTTGTAATCTTCCTTGAGTTAAAAGTGAAAGCTTTAAGCTTGGGTTTGCATCCGTAGGCTGATCACCCAATGCTCCTGCTGAAAGCTGAACATTTTGGTTGCGAATTGCATTTTGAATTTCCGACACAGAGACCTTATAACTTGCAAGTTTTGCGGGATCAACCCAGATACGCATACTGTAATCGTCTGCCCCAAATACGTTAACAGAGCCAACTCCGCCGATTCTTTTTATTGCATCTTTTACATAAATATTTGCATAATTCGTTAAATCCAGTTGATTCCAAGAATCATCTTCCGATGCAAGATTTAAAATAATGGCACCGGCACCGCCGACTTTGTTTTCGGCAGTTATCCCTTGCAGTACAGCTTCTTGCGGAAGAAGCGACTGAACCTGCTGAAGCTTATTTTGGACATTCATAAGGTTTATATCGTTATCTGTACCGGTTTTAAAAAATATGTTTAAATTATAAGCCCCATCATAACTGGTAGAGGACATATAAATCATATCCTTAACGCCGTTAAGCTGAGATTCGAGAAGGGATGCTATAGAAGATTCAATAACAGAAGCACTTGCTCCCGGATAATACGCCGATATTGTTACCTGTGGCGGAGTAATATTCGGGTATTTCTCTTGTTGCAAACCAAACAATGAAAGTAATCCTAAAATTACAATAAAAGCTGATATTACAACTGCAAATCTCGGTTTTTTAATGAAAAAATATAAATCTTTTTTATTTATAGCCATTCCAATTCCTCATTATCATAATATATTATTTTTTATTATTGGTTTGCTCAACCGGTTTATACTGTTTTATTTTTACAGGCTGACCGGTTTTATAAATATCCTGAATACCTTTCATAACAACTACGTCGTCATAATTAAGTCCGCTTTCAACAATCCAGTTGTTTTTATAGTTATTATTTACAACAATATTCTTTTTAACTGCTTTCCCGTCTTTGACTGTCCAAACATAGTATCCGGTTCCGACATCAGTTTTGGTTGCGGATTGAGGTATAAGCATAACCTTTTCGGGATAATTAACTCTTAACGTTACATTAACATAATCGCCCGGAACTAAAAGCTCGTCAGGGTTCTCAAATAAAGCTCTCAAAGTAACAGTACCTGTATTTTCATCAACTTTGTTATCTACAAATTCAACAGAGCCTTCTTTTTCATAAGTTGAGCCGTCGGCGAGTCCAAGTATAACGGATACTGTACTCCGATCATCCGGATTTTCTTTATAATATCTTTTAAGCTCAATAAATTCACCGCTTTTTACGGTAAAAAGTACTCTCATCGGGTTTGTTGTATAAATTTGAGCAATAACGCCGCTTGACGGAGTAACGTAGTTGCCGACAGAAACATTTGCTTTACCAATTCTTCCGTCCATTGGAGAAGTTATGTTGGTATAACTTAAGTTAAGATTTGCCTTATGCATATCAGAAACCGCACCATCAAGAGCTGCTCTGTTCTTATTTCTTTGAGTAAGAGCATTGTCATAATATTCGCGGCTTACCAAATCTTCTTTTAAAAGTTGTTCCGCACGTCTTAAATCAATTTCGGAATTGTTATATACTGCAGAATTTTCACTAACTCTTGCCCTTGCAGATTTTGCTGCTAAAGCATACTCATCAGGTTCAATCAAGAATAATTTTTGTCCCTTTTTGACCATATCACCTTCTTGAAAATATCTCTCCTGAAGCCAACCGCTGGCACGTGCAATAATATCTACAGCTTTTTGAGCTTCAATACGCCCTGTTGTACTGTATGTCGGATAAATTTCCTGTGATATCGGATGAGCGACTTCAACAGTTTTAGGCTGGGACATCATATATGACGTTATGGCTCCCGTGATAAGTGCTTTACCTTGATTCCAAATTATCGGTATAATAATAATTGCCAAAATACCTGCAGTAACTTTTGTCTGCTTAGACTTCCAATCTATTTTCATAACATACTTCCCTTTTTATAGCCATTCTAATAATAATATTTATTGTAAAATTATAACACTAAAGAATATTATTTGTCATTAGTTCATTAACAATTTTTTAATCGCATTAAAAGCAAGTTCATACACTGAGTGGAAGATAAATCCTGTATCTGCTATTTTCATTGCTTCCTTTTGTTTTTCATCAACTGCAACATAAGGATAAATCCCGTAAATAAACGGGAATAGCGCGTAAATAAAATCGTTTATTTCTTGTTCTTTCATATTGCGGCAAAACTTTTCAATTAATTTTTTAACAGTTTTTATAGAATTACCATAAGCAACTTTAAATTCCGTCAATATTTCAAGTCGGCTATTTGCTTCCATTTCAAAATGGTTCATACTCATCAATTTCAACAATTGCTCTCTTTTTTCTAATGTATGAGCAATATTTTTGGCAATTTCATCTTTGGTCATTGATTTATGTGAATTAATTACACTTTCTAAATCTTCAATCCAGCGCTCATACTCGATTTTGTGCAAAGTCAAAAATATTTCCTCTTTTGTCTGGAAATAATTGTAAATTGATGTTCTTGTAAAAGTTGTCAATTCAGCAATTTCTTTTAAGGTTATATCCTTAAAATTCATAGTCTGATACAACGTTTCAGCAGCTTTTACAATTTCATCTTTTCTTGATGCAACAAGCTTAGCAGAACCTTTTGGCATAATCAAAACCTTTCTAAATCAAATTGACACCATGTCAATATAATGATATATTTACTTTAACGTCATGTCAATATATAAACGGTTAAAAAAGGGGGAGTCTATGAAAATAACAGTATTAACAGGCAGTCCGAGAAAAAACGGTACATCAAATTATTTAGCAGATGAGTTTATTCGCGGCGCAAAAGAAAACGGACACGAAGTATTTAGATTTGATACTGCAAGATCAGATGTGAAAAATTGTATGGCATGTCAGTCTTGTGCAATGGGTTCAAAACCTTGTATTCATAAAGATGATTTTGTTGAATTAAGAGAAAATATTCTTAATTCTGATGTAATTGTTTTTGTAACTCCTATTTATTATTTTGGTATGACATCAACTCTTAAGAAAGTTATAGACAGATTTTACAGTATAGACACTCAATTAAAGAACAAACAAAATAAAGCCGTTTTGATTTCAGTTCAGCATTCACCGGTTGATATTGTAAAAGAGTCATTAAATCAACACTATAATGCAATTTTAAATTGGTTAAATATGCAAAATGCCGGAATTATTAACGCAACCGGTATTGAAAGTGTTGAACAGCTTAAGACGACTCAATATCCACAAATGGCTTATGAATTAGGTAAAAGTTTATAAGAAATTTTATACTAAGTATTTAAATTATTATAATGTAAAAAAGAAAGAGGTACTTTATGAGAGATGATATTAAAGAATATAGTGCAGTAGAAAATGTTGCAAGAAAATTTTGCGAAGCCGTAAAAGCCGGTAAAAGTGAAATTGTTAAACCATATTTTTATGAAAAAGCTTGCTTTTTCGGACAACTGAACGAGCAAACATATCAATCAGGTCCGATAGAAGAATTCTACAAAACCATTGATACGTTTGGTGCTTGTGGTGATGACTATATCTCAAGAATTGATATTTTAATGTTAGAAAAAACAATTGCTGTAGTTCAAGTAATTGAAGATAACTGGCACGGATACAAATTTACTGATATTTTAAACCTAAATAAAATCAACGGAGAATGGAAAATCGTTGCTAAGGTTTATGATACTTTGTCAGGGAATTAATAATTTACAAAAAGCCGAAAGTTTAAAACTTTCGGCTTTTTTATCAACTAAAGTTTTAAGTTACAACTTGATAATTTTATGTTGTTCAATTTTCAAATACCCTTCAGGACAATGAGTTGAACAATAGATTGTCTTATTATTTCTTATGAACTCACGAACCCTTGCAAGAGTTTTTCTTGCTTTTTCTTTATTCTCGAAAACAACAGAGAGTTCATCTGCATAAAGTGCCGCATCACAGTATGTTACATCTCCTTGGAACATATAATAACAATCATTATCTTTATCGCATAATTGTAACAATATTTTTATATCGCTAAAGTTTAATGTGAGATTGACCGTTATATAGTATATTAGTGTATAAAGAAAGGTTTTTATGGATTTTCATTTCGATAATAACAAGAAGATTGGCAGCTTTGAGCCAATAATCGGTAAAGAGTGGTTAAAACAAAATATTAAAAACGAACATTTGAATACTATTTTCAACATGATAGACGACGGCGACGGTAAATTATCCGAAGAAGAATATGATTTGTTCCAAAGATTACTACATAAGGCTGACGGAATTAATTCAGATGTCAAGAATTCTGTTACAGAAAATTCGGAATTAAAAGCGTTAATTGAACAGATAAATGATGGTGAAATTGACATAGACGAGATGAAGGAAATTCCTTCCGAATATTTAGATAGAACTCTTTATTCAAAAGAGGCACTTGAAAAAAGATATCCGGCATCAGAATATGAAATTAAAAATCCAATGTCCAGTCAGACGACAATAATAAATAAAAAAACAGGACTACGAGTGATGGATATTGTTCTGGCTGATCCGGAACGCCAAAATGATGTAACAAATATTACATATTACGGTGAAGACGGACGTGAATCAAAGTTCGTTCTGTATGATAGTAAATCAGATAAAATTGTGGCGTTTGTAGGGGCAGATGGGGTGCGTCATAATATCTTACCGGAAAAATTATATGGAGACGTAACCGCCAAAAAATATGGAGTAATTAATACTACAAGGAAAGATTTTGAAAAGCATTTGGATGAATTAAACAAATACAACGTAGAAGAGATAATGGCAGAATACAAAGACATTTCAGGCAGTAGCTTGATTAGTGATATTATGACTGAATGGGGACTCTCTTCAGAAAAACGTGCCGAATTATCTAAAAAAGTAATTGATGTGTATATAGAATCTCGTAAAAGGTATATTGGAAATATTGAGGGATTTAAAGAAGCTTTTTATGAGTTGATAGATAATGAACGAGATGGGTTTACCCCGATGAGTTCAAGAAAAATTGAAAAGTTGATGAAACAATTGGAAGATACTCAGCGTAATGAAGTTGACAAGAAAGTTTTTGAAGAAATAAACGGAGTTCCAAACGGCAAAATAGACAGTGATTTTCAGCAAGGTGCAACCGGTGATTGTTGGTTTTTAGCAGCTTTAAAAACAATAATGAGTAACCCGCAAACAGCAAAACTTTTGAATGATCAAATTTCTGCCGACAAAGATGGTAATGTAACCGTAAATCTTACGCATGTCGGTAAATCCTATAAATTTACAAAAGATGAAATTTTGCGTGAAAACAAGCTTTCTTCCGGCGATATGGATGTAAGGGCATTGGAGCTGGCAATAAAACAATATTTAAACGAACATCCATATAATCTTAACGGTATAATGCATAAAATTAAAATGGAAGATAATAATATTGAGGGCGGTATACCTAATTATGCGTATGAAATATTGCTTGGGCGAGAAGGAATACTAAATTCAACCGGTTATTCAGAGAAGATGATATTTTCCGAATCGTTTGTAGATGACTATATATCAAATGGAAAATATTTAGTTACCGTTTCCAGTACAAATTTCTTGAAGGGCGAAGAATCCGATTTTGAAGTTAAAGATGATAAAGGTTTTACCCACACGTTACAAAGATATCATGCGTATGCTGTAGTCGGCGGGGATAGTAAATTTGTATATCTTGTAAACCCTTGGGATACGTCGTCAAAATTAAAAGTTCCAAGAAAAGAATTTGCCGATTTCTTTGGGAATGCAAGTGTTTGTTCTGTTGATAAAATAATGAGAAAAATTGCTGAAAAGTATGATTTTGGAGAAAATGCTATTATAGGTGATGATGGCAGAGTAATTATACATAATTACCGTAAAACAATACAAAAAGAACAGGGAGATAGTATAAGAACAAATAAAACTACAGAGCCGATTTCAAAGGAAGAAATCCGTAAAATTAAAGAGGATGCTCAACGTAAATACGGTAAAGATTACACCGTTATTGTCAATTCAAGCGGAGATATTATGTTAACCCCTAAAAATAATGAATAAATATTTTTTATTACTTGATTTTATGAGGATATATTATTTTGTTGTATAATCTGCTTGTAAGGATTGGATAGATGTTTAATTCAAAGTTTGAAAAAATTGCAAGCTTTACTGTAGGGGTATTTATTTTTTCGGAATTGAGTGTTATTGCTCGGAACAGGGATTTTGATACTTTGTTTTATCAATATCCTAAAAGGTATTTTGCGGAATAAACGGAATTAAAATCAGTGAGTCAGAAAATGTGTAGTGATAATAAAAATAGTAACAATAGTAACAAAGTCGCTTTAGTTCTTGAAGGCGGGGCAATGCGCGGCTTATATACTGCCGGTGTATTGGATGTATTTATGGAAAACGGTATAAAAATAGATACTATATTTGGAGTGTCCGCCGGTGCTTTATTTGGAATAAATTATAAATCAAACCAAATCGGAAGGGTGTTGAGATATAATTTAAAATACGCCCACGATAAAAGGTATATGGGTATGTATTCACTAATTACGACGGGCGATGTTATGAATAGAGAATTTTGTTTTGACAAACTCGTAAATGAATTGGATCCGTTGGATTTTGAAACATATAACAATTCTGATGTTGAATTTTATGCCGTTGTTACAAATGTTGAAACAGGAAAGGCTGAATATATAGCGATTAAGGATGCAAAGGACGGTATGGAATATTTAAGAGCATCCGGTTCTATGCCGTTTGTATCGAATTTAGTTGAAATTAACGGTAATAAATATTTAGACGGTGCCGTCAGTGATCCGATTCCGCTAAAAAAAGCTCTCGATATGGGTTACGGAAAGATAATTGTTATACAAACAAGACCTGCGGATTTTACAAAAACAAAATCTTGGCTGCCGTTTG
>ONTD01000173.1 GCA_900320675.1 uncultured bacterium | reverse complement strand
TATTATCGTCCAAAGACACTTGATTGGCTCGATAAACAACTAACAAAAAACAAAAAGAAAAAAGTTATTATATTGCAGCATTTTCCGGTACTGCCTCCGACAGAATCAAAAACTCACAGAGTTTATCAGGTTGAAAATTACTTTGAAGTACTCAACAGACACGACAACGTTATTGCAATTTTATCAGGACATTACCACTTAAATAAGGAAAAAATGGAAAATGGTGTTTACCATATAAATTCACCTGCCTTAATTGCTGTTACAAATCCATATAAAATTATAGATATAGTTACGACAAAAGGCTTTTCGCCTATGATTTACACCCAAATAAAAGAAGTTGACTTCCATTAAAAACTTGCTTTTTTATTGTCGTACACTTATAATAAAAATAATAATTTAAAAGAGGAAATAAATAACATATAAATGGAAGACTACGCGAGTATATTTTTTAATTTATCAGTAATTATATTGTTACTTTTTTCAAACGGATTTTTTGTAGCCTCAGAATTTGCAATGGTAAAAGTTAGAAAAACCAGAGTGGAACAGCTTGCAAAAGAAGGAAATTTTGACGCCAAATTAGCGTTAAATGCCATTAATGATTTGGATAAATTTATCGCAGCGGTACAACTCGGGGTTACAATATCAAGTATCGGTTTAGGTTGGGTTGGTGAAGCTACTTTGGCAAGAATTATAGAACCGGTATTTACATTTCTTCCCGGACTATCAAAAACAATTGCAACACATACAGTATCAGTAACCGTTGCTTTCTGTTTAATAACATTTTTGCACGTTGTACTTGGTGAATTAATACCTAAATCAATAGCACTGGAATACACAGAAAAAACAGCCCTGTGGGTAGCAAAACCTATGCATGGCATAAGCATTATATTCACCCCGTTTATATGGGCACTAAACGGCTTTGGAAATCTCGTTTTGAAGCTGCTTCATATCCCGCACGCTAATAGTTCTTCTCTTGTTCATTCTACAGAAGAATTGGATATGCTCGTCGATGCAAGCTATAACGGCGGAGTACTTAACGAAACAGAAAAAGATATGCTGCATAATATGTTTAAATTCTCTGATTTAACTGCAAAACAAGTTATGATTCCCAGAACTGATATGGTTTGCATTCCATCGGATATGACTTTAGAAGACTTAAACAAAATGGCTGCAGAAAATCAATACACAAGATATCCGGTTTATGAAGAAGACATAGACCACATTATAGGAATTATTCATGTTAAAGATTTATACTCACTTTCAATAAAAGATGAAGTATGCCCGATTAAAAATCTTTTAAGAGAAATTCTTCTTGTTCCGGAAACTATGACAATGGATAATCTCGTCTTGGAATTTAAAAAGCGTAAAGGGCAAATCGCAATAGTAGTTGATGAATTTGGCGGTACATCAGGACTTATCACTCTGGAAGATGTATTAGAAGAAATTGTCGGAGAAGTTCAGGACGAATTTGATGATGAAGAAGAATCTGATATCAAAGAAATTAACGAAAATACATATATTGCTAACGCAATGATGAGATTAGATGAATTTTCGGAATTCTTTAATTTTGATAATGACATTGAAGAAGAAGATGTTGATACTATCGGCGGACTTGTGGTTAAGCTGCTGGGAAGAATTGCAGAAGTAAACGATACTGTTGAATTTAAAGATTTTACCTTCATTGTAAAAGAAATTGACGGTGCAAGAATTACGAAATTAGAAATTGTGCGACAGATTAAACCGGAAGAAGACTCTTCGGAAGAAGAAAATTAAGCAAATAAAAAGCCCTCTTTTGGAGGACTTTGGAATAAACTTTTGAGTCATTCCTCAAATAGTGTGAAGTGTAGTGTGTGTGCTTAAATTCTAGTTTGATTCCTCAAATTTAAGCTTTCCTCGTGTTCATATATATAAAAAATTTTTTGTATATAAAATTGCTATATTTTTTCGCTATTTTTTGCATTTGTTACAAATCTTAATAATCATATAAACGAAGGTTTAAAAATACTAATAAAAGTATTATCATAAGAATGGTACATATAGGTTTATATTTAGGAAGGAGCAATATGAGAATACTAATTTCTAACGACGACGG
>ONTD01000174.1 GCA_900320675.1 uncultured bacterium | reverse complement strand
TTGTGATGCGCAGATATTGAAAGAAGATTTGGATAATAATGATATGGTATGTCCTTTGTGTGATTACCATTACAGAATAAATGCACGTAGAAGAATTAATCAGTTGTTTGACAAAAATTCATTTGAAGAGTTGTTTGCAGATATAAAGCCTACTGATCCGTTAGAATTTGTAGATACTGAATCATATAAAGACAGATTGAAACGTGCATCTGATAAAACCGGCTTAGATGATGCTGTAATAACAGGTTTAGCATCGATTGAAGGGCACAGATTAGCTGCTGCTGTTATGGATTTTGATTTTATGGGCGGATCAATGGGAAGTGTAGTTGGGGAGAAGGTTACACGTCTAATTGAAAAGGCTATTGAATTAAGGCTTCCGGTGTTGGCTATTACATCATCAGGCGGGGCAAGAATGCAAGAGAGTGCATTATCCTTAATGCAGATGGCAAAGACGGCTTGTGCTGTGTCTAAATTGGATGACGAAGGCTTGTTATATGTTAATTTAATAACTGAGCCGACTTTTGGCGGGGTAACCGCAAGTTTCGGAACTTTAGGTGATATTATTGTTGCTGAACAAGGTGCGAGAGTTGGTTTTGCCGGCAGAAGAGTTATTGAACAAACTATCAGACAAAAATTGCCTTCTGACTTCCAAACAGCTGAATACCTCTTGAAATACGGTCAAGTGGATGTTGTTTCAAACCGTAAAGAACTTAGAAAAACGCTGGCAAATATTTTTGCAATGCATGAATAGATTTATAAGGAATATTTTATAAATGGGAACTATATTAGATTTTGAGAAACCGATTATGGAAATAGAAAAGAAAATTGAAGAATTAAAACAGATGAGTATTGACTCAGGAATTGATTCAACAAAGGAGATAGAAACTTTTATGCAGCAAGCTGAAGAGTATAAAAAGGAATTATATGAGAAATTAAAACCTTCTCAGAAACTCCAAATTGCAAGACACCCTGAAAGACCGAATTTCTTGGATTTTGTCAACGGTATATGTACAGATTTTATTGAATTACATGGCGATAGACAGGGTATGGACGACAGGGCTATAATTGGCGGTATTGCCAGATTAGACGGAAAGCCTGTTATGGTAATTGGTACGATGAAGGGTAAATCTACTAAAGAAAATCTGGAGTATAACTTCGGGATGCCTCAGCCGCAAGGATATCGTAAAGCGTTAAGACTTATGAAACATGCAAATAAATTTAATATGCCTATAATAACTATAATTGATACCCCTGGGGCATATCCCGGTATTAGTGCTGAAGAAACTGGTCAAGGCGTTGCTATAGCGACAAATCTTCGTGATATGGCAAAGTTAACTGTTCCTGTGATTGCTATTGTTTCCGGTGAAGGTTGCTCCGGCGGGGCTTTAGGCTTGGCGGTTGCGGATCGTGTTTATTTACTTGAACACGCTTATTATACTGTTATTTCGCCTGAAGGCTGTGCGTCTATCTTATGGCGTGATGCAGCAAAAGCTCCTGAGGCAGCAGAAGCCCTTAAGATTACCGCTCCTGATTTGTTAAAATTCGGAATTATTGATGGCGAAATCAAAGAGCCTGTTGGCGGAGCTCATCATGATTATCAGCGTATGTGTGATGAAATGAAAACTGTTATCAAAGATGCATTAAGTGAGTTGTCATTGTTGTCAAAAGATGAATTAAAAACTTATAGATATAATAAATTCCGCAAAATGGGTGCATTTTTAGAAGGTTAATATGCAAGATTGTTATTATGAATTGCAATTAAAAATTAATCCTGATATAGAAGATATTGTATCTGAAATTTGTTTTACGTACTTTCCGTGTGAGGGTGTAGTATTAGCAGAAGAAACTTATAAAGACCTGGAGATGGTTTCTACTACAGAGGGAACTTTAAGAGTATTTTTAACTGAAAAGGTTAATGTTGAGAATGTCCTTAGAGAACAAAGAAATTTGCTGAAATCCAGAGGGTTGTCTGATGAAGACTTAGGTAGTTGGGAATATGAGTTTTTAGAAAAACCAAACGAAGACTGGTCTAAAAAGTGGAAAGAAAAATGGGATATTACCCGCGTATCAGAGCGAATTACTGTTGTACCTGACTGGTTAGAATATGAAAAACTGAAAGAGGATGAGGTCATTATTAGGCTTGAACCGGGTTGTGCTTTTGGAACAGGTACGCATCAGACAACTCAATTGTGTATGAAAGCTATGGAAAAGTATCTAAAACCGGATATGGAAGTTGCAGATATTGGTATGGGCTCAGGTATTTTGTCAATTTGTGCGATAAAGATGGGCGCCGGAAGCGTATATGGTTGCGATATAGATGAAACTGTAATTGATGTGGCAAAAGAAAATGCTATAAAAAATGATGTAAAATGTAATTTCGAGCTTGGTACTGCTGACAAGATTAACAAAAAATTTGATTTTGTTATGGCAAATATTCTCCATAATGTTTTATATGATATTATGGGTGATTTAAAAAATCTTTTAAAACCTAACGGCTACTTGTCACTAAGCGGAATTTTAGATGAGAAAAAGGCTGTTGTATTAGAAGCAATCAAAAGAGAAAATCTTAAAATTGTTGAAGAGATGCATCAAGACCAATGGGTTGGGTTTGTAGTAAAGAGATAAATTAAAATGCAGGGTGTGTGCTAACACATCTAATAGGAGACAAAAAATGGAAAAAACGGCAATAATTATACCGGCAAGATACGGTTCAAGCAGATTAGAGGGTAAACCGCTTATAGAGGTAAACGGCAAACCTATTATTCAGTGGGTTTATGAAAAAGCTCAGCAAGCTAAATTAGCCGATATGATTATTGTTGCTACTGATGATGAGCGTATTTATAATGCGGTAAAATCGTTTGGCGGAGTTGTCGAAATGACTTCAATTGAGCATAAATGCGGCAGCGATAGGATAAGAGAAGTTATAGACAGACATCCTGAAATATCGTATATAGTTAACCTTCAAGGTGATGAGCCGATGATGAAACCCGAATATATTGATGAAGTTGCAAAGAACGTTAAATTCGATGATAATGCGGATATCTCAACACTAATTCGTGTAATTGAGGATAAAGATGAAGTTAATAATCCGAATCTGGTAAAATGCGTAACAGATATCAAAGGGTATGCTTTGTATTTTTCACGTTCTCCTATTCCGTTTGAAAGAAAACCTCTCGTAAATCCATATTACGGACATATCGGAATGTATGGCTATAAACGTGATGCCTTAATTAAAATGACGTCATTACCTCAAACTCCGCTTGAACAAACAGAAAGTCTTGAACAATTAAGAGCTTTGGAAAACGGTATGAAAATTAAAACCTCTGTTGTGGATTTTGCTCCTGTCGGGATAGACACGCTTGAAGACTTGGAGAAGTTTAAGTCGTTATGTCGATAAGACTATAAGACGTTAAGACGATAAGTCGATAAGTTCATAACAAAAAATAGGTTAATTCAGCCCCCGGAGAACCCGAATAAAACAAACTAACGTAAAGAACTTAACGTCTTAACGACGTATCGCGGTGCGTTGACACGCACCCTACACTATTACTTAACGTATTAGCGTCTATAACTTAATATTTTTTTACAATATAGCAATTATACAAATATTTATAACTTAATATACATAGTGTAGTGATTAAAAGGTAAGTATAAATATGACAGAAGTTTCTAATTTAAGTTTTAAGACGGTTAATCAGTTTCAGCCTAAAACTACTTTGCCAAAACAAGAGCAAACAGAGCCGGAGCAATCAAAACCTGTTGATGATAAGCAGTCAGATAATAAGTCGCAATTGGACAAAACTAAAAAAGATGTAGTATATGTGTCAAAAAATCCTGATGCAGTAGTAAACGCATCCGGTGTTGTTGCCGGTACTGCAGGTATGGTTGGCGGTGCCGTGTTGGGAGGGGTTGTAGGTGCTTGTAAACTTCCTGCAAGTATTACGTCTGCGGTTGCAACGACAAATTATGGCGAAGTACTAACTAATTCTCTTAACGGCTTTAAGGATGCAATAAAAAGTTCGCCGGAGTTGACAGGCTTGGCGGATGCTCTTAAAAATATAAGATCTCCTCAAGCGTCAGAGGAACTGATAAATATAACAAAAACATTATCAACAAGATTGGAACAGGCGTTTATTAATGATCCTGAAGCTATGTCTGTTATCAACAAGACAATTGATCCGATAATAAATTCATTGACATTGAAAAAGAACTTACGTAATGTCGGAAGCGGACTTAGAACGCGGGTTAAATCTCCTATTGGTCAAGCTATTTTAAAATTAGTGGGCTTTAACAAGAAAACAAGTACAATTGTCGGTAGTGCAGTAGGTAATATTGCTTCAGGCTTTACAACTGCGGCTGAAAATATTGCTCACTTCACTCCTGAGGAAAAGGCAGCATGGGGAAGAGTTGCCAAAGAAATTAAAAATGAATTTATGACAAATCCAAAACTTAAAACATCAAGTGCGGTTGGAAAAGCTATAGGTTCGATGTTTAAAGACTTTAGCTGGTTAACGGAACCTTTAAAAAATATGCAAGGAACAGTTTTGGATACTGTAAAAGGATTAAATAAAAAATTAGGCTATGCACCTATTAAGTCTATAGGTAAATGGTCAGCAATAGGTGCGGTGGCTTGTGGTACCTTGTCAACATTAGGCTGGTTTGGGCTTAAAAAAGGCTTAATGACAAAAGAGAATGAAAAAGCTGTTAAAGCAGGACAAATTTAATAAATTAATTAACAAAAAAGTCAGGTTGCAAAATCTGACTTTTTTTCTAAAAAAGTGCTTGCAATTTTACTTAAATTATATTAAGATGATTACGTAATATTACGAAATCGAAAAAAAACGCAAACTTTCGTAATAAAATTTAGATTATGTTAGTGTAGTTTATTAATGTAAGGAATAGAAAAGATTATGACAGAGAATATGGAATTTCAGGGGGAACCGGAAGATCGTCAAAGAATACTTTTAGCTGATGATGAAGCTAGTATCAGACGTATCTTGGAAACCAGATTAAAGATGGCTGGTTATGATGTTTATACAGCAGTTGATGGTGAAGATGCCGTTAATCAGTTTAATAAATATAATCCTGATTTAGTAGTTTTGGACGTTATGATGCCTAAAATGGATGGTTATGGTGTAACCAGAGAAATCAGAAGAACCGCTGATGTTCCGATTATTATATTAACCGCTTTAGGTGATGTCTCAGAAAGAATTACAGGGTTAGAATTGGGTGCTGATGATTATGTCATCAAACCTTTCTCTCCAAAAGAATTAGAAGCTCGTGTAAAAGCTGTATTGAGAAGAACTAACAACAGAGAAAGTGTTGCTCCAAGCGGTAAAGTTACAAAGAATGTTATTACAACAGGTAATATAAAAATTGATACTGCACGCCGACAGGTGTTCAGAAAGAATGAAAGAATTCGTTTAACAGGTATGGAATTCAGCTTGTTAGAATTATTGGTTAATAATTCAGGTCAGGCATTCTCAAGAAACGAAATTTTACAGCACGTTTGGGCTTATCCGCCTGATCATAGAATTGATACACGTGTAGTTGATGTTCATATTTCAAGACTTCGTTCAAAACTTGAATCTGATCCGGCAAATCCTGAACTTATATTAACTGCTCGCGGTATAGGATATATGTTCCAAAGAATTAGTTAAAACTCAAAAGACCTCATAAGAGGTCTTTTTTGTAGTTATATTTTATTGTGGGTGCAATGATGGATTTGATTAACAGGAGTATTGAAATCATAAAAAAATTTGAGAGGATGATTAATACTGCAGATAGTGATTTAGCTGAGCAGTTGGTGGAGTCATCGGCTCCGTTTTATACTCCGGCAAGTCCCGAACCTTTATACGGCGGTAAAGGCTACTTGTCTGTTGTGCATTGGATGCGACAGGGCTTTAGCGATGTTAAGTGGACAATAAAAGACATGGTCGCATCTGAAGATAAAGTTGCAGTTCACTGGATGTTAACAGGTACTCATAACGGCACATTTTTGGGTATTGCTCCTACCGGTAAACATATTTCTGTATCCGTAATGAACTTTTACTACATAAATAGTGAAGGTAAAGTAACAAATGATATTGCAGCAGAGGGAATGATAGGTATACTGCGTAGTATCGGTGCTATCAGTGCATAGATGTGTTATTTGTGGCTTCTGATTTTTATTTTTATACCAGGCTCTGTTTGTATAATTTGGGGGTGAGGCATAACGTTATTAGGGGTTTGAATGTTTGCAGTGTTTGTGCTGCAAACTAAGGTATATATTACTTCCCCCATAGTTTCAGGAACTATGCTGCTCCAGTCAGGATATAGCGGTTCATAATTATAGATTACATTCTCATTGATGTCATACATAACACTTGATTTTGTTCCAATTTCTTTTTTGCTGCAATTCACTACCCATAAGGTTTTATTGTACCAAATTTTTTTACCGTTTATTTTTTCAAGCTGTTTCCATAAATCAGTTCCATTATTCAAATTTTTTGCCCAGATTGAGTAATATACATCATTGTCGAAATATTTGAATTGGCTTAAACTTGATGCATCAAGATATGTTTTTTCTGCTATTTGCACCCAGTCCGCTGCTATTGCAAAATTTAGTG
>ONTD01000175.1 GCA_900320675.1 uncultured bacterium | reverse complement strand
GCCAATAATCCAATTAATCGCGCCGGGCGTAAATAAGACGGAATGACTTTTGTTATTCCGTCTTATTTTGTTTGGCAGCGATGAGAACCGCCAATAATCCAATTAATCGCGCCGTGCGTAAATTAGAGAGAATATGAGTATTTTTGGACAAACGAAAGGAACAGAGATAGAAAAACAAATCGCACAACTTTCATCCGGAGAAGCTACAGGCGAAGCTATGTACTACGCATTAGCATATATAGCAAAGGAAAAATTCGGGTTGGATGACGTTGCAAAAGAATTTATAGATTTAGGCAATCAAGAAACTAATCACGGAGCATTTTATGCACTTTTGAACGGAAGATATCCTAATAAATTACAAGAAAAACATCACGGAGAAGTAACACAGGCTATTATTGACAAATATGCTCCAAAAGAAGATAAAGAAAACACAAATAAACCGGTATATGTATGCAGCGTATGCGGATTTGAATACACAGGGGATTTGGACAAAGAACCTGATGACTACAAATGCCCAATTTGCGGCTGTGCTAAAGGTGTATTTAAAAAGCAATAAGCGGGGAGCTTTTAATAGCGGATTTATTTTATATTGCTTCTAATTATTTTCATAACATAAGCAAGCACTAACACCGTTATAACCGTACCAATAGACTTTGCAGCATCAAGCGGCATATTAAATCCGATTTTCTCACTGAAAATAAATGACATTGTAATAAACACATAAAACAATGCCGGCAAAAGAGCAACCCAATAGAATTTTTTCTGTCGGGCAAGATATATTGCCGCACAAAGCAATGTCGGAATAGCTATCAGCTGATTAAAGAATGTAAAATATCTCCAAATAAGGGAGAAACTGTTTGCATTAGTTTTTGCCCAAATAAGTATTGCCAAAACGCAAATTACAATCGGTACAACAATTTTTAATCTGTTAAATATACTTTTCTGCTCAAGATTAAGCGCCTCAGCTATCGTAATTCTAAGCCCTCTAAGTGCGGTATCACCCGAAGTTATCGGTAAAATAATAATGGCTATAGTAACTAAGAACGCCAAATTAAGAGGCACAAACTTGTTGGCAATTATATTAACGACATTCACCGTTCCGATAATATTCTCAGGGACAATATTTAAGCTATATACATCCATAGCTGCGGCAGCCCATATTATTGCTATTAATGATTCCAAACACATCATCCCGTAAAATATTCTTCTGCCGTCCCTTTCTTTATCAACAGTCCTTGAAATAATAGTTGCCTGCGTAGAATGGAACCCTGATAGCAAACCGCAGCTTACTGTCATGAAAAACATCGGAATTAAATGAAGTTTATCCGGATGCATGTTTATTTGAGAAAGACTAAAATTTTGAAGATTAACTCCGTGTATAAAGAATCCTGCAAGTACAAACCCCGTACCTACTATAAGCATTACACCCAATATAGGATAAAACTTGCCTATAATTTTATCTATCGGGAATAACGTAGCAAGTATAAAGTATGCAAGAATTAATAAATACGTAAACAAAACTTTCGGATTTGTAATTACAAATTCTTTCACACCCAAAAAGCGTTCGGCAAAAAGATCTCCGGCAGTATATACAAAAACGGTTGCCAAAAGCAAAAGCATAATTGACACAATTACCATAAAGACTTTAAACGCTTTTTTGCCTAAATACTCGTGTATAAGTCCGGTTATTTGCGCCCCCCTGTTTCTTATCGAAAGCATTCCCGCAAAGTAATCATGTACGCCGCCCGCAAAAATACACCCGAGCGGAATAAGTATAAAAGCTACAGGCCCGAATAATATTCCCTGAATAGCCCCTATTATCGGTCCCATGCCGGCAATATTCAAAAGATGTATAAGAGCATTTCTGTTCTTTGACATCGGAACAAAGTCAATATTATCCTTATGCTTATGCGCCGGAGTAAGTCTGTCATCATCAGGTGAAAATATTTTTTCAACAAATACTGAATATGACAGATATCCGACTAATAAAATTAAAATACCAATTATAAACGTTAACATACTAATATTATAATTGCTTATTTATAATTTGTGTAGTTTAAATTGATGATTTTTAGCTATAATTTTTCAAAGTATTATTAATTAATTTTTTGATATTATTTTTTAAATATTTCGGAGCTTCCACAACGCAGTTATCCTGATATTTAAATAATCTTATACTAAGCGCCTGAAAATCTTCGCCTCTATTACATACTGTAATACTGCCGTCAGAATTTTTTGATTCAAGAGTTTCCCAATCTCTGAGTTTGTAGCTTTTTGCCAGATTACCTTTTAAGGTAAATATCACTGAAGTACAGACTTTTTCAGCAGAATTATCCTTTGCCTCAAGCACATTTATATTAGTAATCTTATCTATCGGAATATCTATATTCTGTCTTGTTAAACTTTCGTATACCCTCAAACATACAATATCATCGGTGTATATAATTTCTTCAGGAACACAAACAATATTGACAACTTTTGCCTCCTCCCCTACATAACTTAAATCAAGTTTGTTCTTTTCTTGGCAATAGTTTTCACACTGAGTTATCTGTTTTTCAAATTGCATAAAATAAAAAGATAAATTAAAGTTTCTTGTGCTTGCAACGACTTTATTTAAATTTTTTGTATTCCTGTCATATCTTAATTCCAAATCCTGAATAAATGTTACTAAAGAAGTTTTAACCTTACCTTTAGGCAAAAAGCTCATAGCAGACTTCATTAACGAAACCGCATACAATTCATGCTCGTTCAAATGAATACTATATGGCATCTTTTGCAAATAATATTTATTTTTGCGTTTTTTGACCTTAATACCGCACAAGTCCAAAGTATTCATATATTTATTCAGCGTAACATTGCATTTTTGAGTAAGGTTTCCGTTTTCATCAGCAAACAGTTTTATAACTTCAGCAAAAGGGGCATCGCTTTCCACAAACATTTTAATCAATGCGAATATTCTTAAGCATGAATCATTATATTTTTCACTCATAACACGTCTAGCCATCGGAATACTCCTTTTGCATTCTCTTTAGAGTAGATATAAAATCTTCTCTAAAATCATCCGGATAAAGCACCGTGCATAAAGGTCCGAATTCCAGCAGCTTGCGCTTTGTCATAAATAAATTCGTTGTTGTTGTTTCAACCAATATACCGTTATCGGTAATTTCTACAATTCTGTCTTCATCAGTTAATTTTGTATTTTGTGCAGTCTTCGACAGCTCATAGCCAACTGTTACCGGCTTTAAATCAGGCATATTATCATTTTTAATATCAACAGAAAGCACTTTTAATATCCTCGATAAAAGATAAGAAGAATCTTGATTATATTCAAGACTTACCCCATACAAATATATTTTTCCCTGAGAAATTCCAAGTTTATTTGCAATAACTTGAATATCTTTTTCAGAAGAACGAGGAGAATTGTACAATATAGTAATTTTTCTTTTTTTAGCACAATATTTAATCAAATCCTGAACAAGGGCAGTATCAACATTTTTAAATACAGAAACCCTGTCCAAAGCTTCTTTTAAATCAGAATTGTTAGTATGACTAATCAATTTTCTTACAAATTTCTCATACTCAAAAATATCCGATACATCCAAGGTGTTTAAAATAATACGATAAATTTTTATAATTGCCCTGATTTGTTCTTGAGAAATACTCAATTCAAACGGATGAGAGAGCATAACATATTTGCCCTTTTTCCTTTCTATGACGCATCCGACTCGTCTGAGAGAATTTATATATACACGCAAAGTATCGCCTGCAATATCCTCTTTTAAATATTCATGATTTTTAAATGCAGCTTGTATTTGGGCATTAGTTTGAGGTCCTTTCGCCAGTAATGAAAAAAGCAGCAAGGACTTAAATCCCGTAAAGGACATCAAATTATATGTTACGGTATTTGTTTTATTAAATTCCTTCATGCGTAACATGTTACTATAAATCAATTAAAAAATCCATAGAATTTAACTTAAGAACATGCCTGCAAAAATTTTACAAATAAATAGATTTGTCAACAAAAATTTCATAAAAATTTTACGTAATTTAATTAAGTTTTCTTCATTAAGATTTAATAACACGAATTTTATTTAGTGAGACAAAGGGCATGGTCAATTGTAAAAAATATTTAAAATTTTTTTACTTGTCAACTTATTTACTTAGGAATAAATTAAATGTATCAAATGAAGGAGATAACAAAATCGGTTATCAGACTAAGGGAAGTTTATTTGGTGAGCAGATTAAGGAAGGATAAGGAAGAAAAAGAGGTGATGGCATAGTTTAATCCGAGAGGAAAGATGATTAAGGAAGATTATTTATTAAGGTAAAAGGAAATTTGAGGTTAGCTAAACAATATAGCAAAAGGAAGTAGATTAGGGATATGTGTTTCTCTTTATTATGGGGAATGAATTACAAACAATTTAGTAATTAGTCTTAGCGGAGATTTGGGGTTTAAAATAGTTGTAAAGCAGAATATATGGCAATAGAACTTGAGACTAAAAAAATAATAGGATTAATGTCGGGGACATCATGTGATAGCATTGATGCAGCATATTGTGAAGTTTCTCCCGATTTAAAATGTAAACTGATAAAGGGGATAAACTATAAGTACCCTTTACACATCAGAGAAAAAATCTTTCAAATATTCAGAAATGAGTCAAGCGTTTCAGATATATGCAAGATGAATTTTGCAATAGGACATTGTTTTGCAAATGCGGCAAAGTCATTATCTGACGAGCTTGGTAAACCTGATTTGATATCAAGTCATGGTCAAACAATTTACCACGCACCGGAAAATGAAAAATTAGATGACATATCATTAAGCAGCACCTTACAAATAGGAGAAAGTTCGGTTATCGCAGAAGAAACGAAATGTCTTACCGTATCTTCGTTCAGAGAAGCTGATATAGCAGCAGGCGGACAAGGCGCTCCGTTAGTTTGTTTTGCAGATGAAAAATGGTTTAAACCATACGGTAAAAATATTGCCGTTCAAAATATCGGCGGAATATCTAATGTTACAATGATTTCGCATTCTCATCCGACATTCGGCTTTGATACCGGATTAGGCAATATTATGTTGGATTACTGTGTAAATAAATTCTTTTCGCAACCGTATGACAAGGACGGACAAATAGCAAAATCCGGTATTGTATGTGATAGTTGGTTAGACTGTCTTTTGCAGGATGAATACTATTTCAAAACGCCTCCTAAAACAACCGGCAGAGAATACTTTAATTCAAGGTATATAGAAAATGCACTAAAATTTGCGCCTGCTGAACCAAAAGACATTATCGCAACCGTTACGGCACTGACCGCAAAAACAATAGCACAAGCATATGAAAGATTTATCTTACCGGATATGGATATAGAAGAGGTTGTAATCGGCGGAGGCGGTGCTGAGAATCCGATTATGATGAAATATTTACGTAACTATTTACCTGACAATATAAATCTAAAAACCCACGAAGATTACGGAATATCTAATAATTATAAAGAAGCTATGGCATTTGCTCTTTTAGGCTATTGCACGTATTATGGCATCCCGAACAATTTGCCGGAATGCACAGGGGCAAATAGACGTGTCGTTATGGGCAAAATATCCGGAATACAGTATCAATAGCCGATTGGATAATTGTTTTTTAATATTTTAAGGATAAAATGTTAACTTATGTTACCTGCATTTTTTTAAATTGGCAAAATTAAAAATTCAGGAGACTTCACTTATGTGAAAGTCGAAATATAAAAAATTATCCAAAGGAGAAAAAATGATTATCGGAAATAGATTAATTAACACCAGTAACTACATTTCAGAAGCTACCATTTTAACAGCACAGAAATCTGAAAATGTTATTAACAAAATTGCTGAAAGATTTAACCCTAACAAAGCATACTCAAATCCATTTGCTTTAAACAGATTAGATAAAACACAAAGAGTAATTGAGGTACAAAATGCCGCTAATTCATACGCATTATCACACGGCAACCCAATTGTAAGAGATTCTTTAGGTAATCCTCACATTGATACCTATATTTAAGCTATACAAAGCAATCGAAAAAGCTCTCATGAAAATATGAGAGCTTTTTGTTTTGTTGACTTTAGAAAAATTTTTATTAAATTTTGTAATGACATAATACTTGAAAGTTAAAGTATTCTTAAAAAATACCGTTTACGATAATACAAGTCAAGCAATGG
>ONTD01000178.1 GCA_900320675.1 uncultured bacterium | reverse complement strand
CCTATTATTGTAGAATATATTCTACTGATTATTTGTAGAGTATATTCTACAATAATAAAATGTCATTAAAAACAATACAAAATGCAATAGGTAAAAAGATAAGAAATTTGCGAATGGCTAATAATCTTAGCCAAGAGCAGGTTTCATTAGAGGTAAATATATCAAGAGATCATTTATCTAATATAGAAAATGGTAAATTCCCGATTAATATTAAAACTCTATATAAATTAGCCTGTTTTTTTGAGGTTGATTTTGAATACTTCTTTGTAGGTTTAAAACACTAAATACAAATCTATTGTTATTCTGTTAGCTTAAAAACAAGCCCTTTAAAAAGGACTTGTTTTAATTTTTAATATAATATTGTAAATGCGATTATCTGTAATTTGTGAATTGAAGAGGATAATCGTATTTTTCTTCGTTTGCTCTCAGCATTCTTATGACTTCTTGCAGGTTATCTTTGTTTTTGCCTGAAACTCGAATTTGATCTCCCTGAATTGAAGCCTGTACTTTGATTTTTGAATCTTTTATATCAGCAACAATTTTTTTTGCCAATTCCTGGGTTAATCCCTTTTTTAGATTATAAACCCTTCTTATTCTTCCGCCCAAAGCGTTTTCTACAGGTTGTGCGTCAAGTATTCTGATGTTTAATCCTCTTTTTACAAGTTTTGATTGCAAAATATCGTATATGTTTCTCAATTTCATATCATCGCTTGTCGTAATGGTGATTGCTTTGTCTGCCTCAAGCTCTATCTCTGAATTTGAATCTTTTAAATCAAACCTTGATGAAACATCTCTTTTCACTTGATCAACTGCGTTCACTAACTCTTGTCTGTCAAATTCCGATACTACATCAAAGCTGCAATCTTTTGCCATAAAATATCCTCCTAAATTTAAAAAGTAGCATAATTTAAAATCATGCTACCATAATTCTTTTTAATTTTAAAGATATATTTTACTTTTTAAATAATTTTGAAATACTTTTCCCTAATTTGTGGAATTTACCAAGAACAAACGTACCGACCAAGACACTACCGATTCCTATAAGTGTATTTTTTAGTCCTTTATGATTTCTGTAGCGTTCTCTGTTTACGCTCATGTATACGTCATTGGTTAATCTCGGTGCCATCGTTACTCCGCCAAGAAAACTTGTGTTGTAATACGGATTTGGCATACCTAAACCAAGTGAAGCTCCCATCATAGAATTGGATGCCCCTATTAAGTTTTGATCCATTAATGATGTTCCGATTTCATCCATAATAAATTACCTAACCTATTTTTTACCTACCTGTATATATAAAGTAATTGTTTAACCTAAAATTGACCAAATAATATTCATTGTTACAAATTGTTAACAAATAGCAATTTTACAGGCTTAAATTTTTTTATAAATATGTAAGGGATAATTGAATATTCAAAAGGGGCAAGCTTTTCACGAGGATGTGAAAAAAATTTATTGAGGCTCATGCCAAAAATAAAATATCTCCTTTCTCTTTAATCCCTTTAAAATTTAATACCCCCCGAAAATCTTCGGAGGGTATTTCTTTAATGTTTTAAATTTCATTGAGTTACTTTGCAGATTTAGCAGCTTCAAATACTACATTGAAAGCTTCTTTATCATTAACTGCAAGTTCAGCCAACATTTTTCTGTTAACAACAATATTAGCTTTTTTGCAAGCGTTAACAAATCTTGAATAGCTCATTCCGCGTTCTCTGACTGCAGCATTAATTCTGACAATCCAAAGTCTGCGCATATTTCTCTTTGTAGTACGTCTGTCTCTGTAAGCATATTTTAATGCTTTCATAACAGCAGTATTAGCTACTTTAAATATTCTGCTTCTGGCACCAATAAAACCTTTAGCAAGTTTTAAGATTTTTTTATGTCTATTGCGACTTACATTTCCGCGTTTAATTCTCATAATTCACTGCTCCTATCTTGAATACTTCTTGTATGGTAACTCTTTAGATACCAGTTTAACGTGTGTTTCAGATACATCAACCATCTTGAAAATTCTGCGTTTTCTTGATCCTGATTTGTGTTGGAGCAAGTGTCCTATACCTGCTTGTCTTTTTTGGATTTTACCTGTTGCTGTTACTTTGTAACGTTTTGCAGCAGATTTGTGTGTTTTTAATTTTGGCATTTTCTTCTCCTTTAAATTAAGTTAAGTAGTTACTTAGAAACTTCAGGCATACCAAAGCCATAAAATTTCCGTAAGTACATAATATTACGGTAAATATTAATTTTCAAGTACATGTTACTTTTTGTGTTAAAATCTGTATAGATATAATTGTATAAGGAGATTTTAATATGATAAAAGTAGCTGTATGCGGCGCTTTAGGTAAAATGGGCAAAGAAGTTTGCAGTACTGTGGAATTGAATAGCGACATGGAGCTTGTTGCAAAAATCGATATCGCAGGTGATGATACTTACAAATCTATTGAAGAAGCTTCAAAAGATAAGGATATTGATGTGTTAGTTGATTTTACTCAGCCAAAATCAATTTTTGAAAATGCTAAATTTTGTTTAAATAGCGGAATTAAGATAGTCATAGGTACTACAGGGCTAAAAGATGAAGAAATAGAATACTTAAAAAATTTATCCAAAGAAAAAAATACAGGCTGCTTGATAGCGCCGAATTTTTCAACCGGTGCGGTTTTGATGATGATGTTTGCCCGTCAGGCTGCTAAATATTTTGATAATGCCGAAATTATTGAACTTCATCACAACCAAAAGAAAGATGCTCCGTCAGGAACTGCAATAAAGACAGCTCTTATGATGTCGGAAGGCGGAGAGAGTTTCACCCGTGGAAATTGTCCTGAAACAGAGACAATAAAAGGTGCAAGGGGTGGAATTTCTTATAATGATATTCACATTCATTCTGTCAGGATGCCGGGGTATATGGCATCTCAAGAGGTTCTGTTTGGTTCAAACGGGCAGGTTTTAAAAATCAGACACGATTCAACTGACAGAAAATGTTATATGGACGGAGTTATGCTGGGGGTAAGGCACGTATTTAAAAACAATAATTTTGTTTACGGGCTTGAAAATATTATGTAGGTTTACGTATTTTATTAGTTATACGAACAAAAACGCCGCGGATTATATTTCCGCGGCGTCCTTATTGTTATTTAAAATTACTTACACTGCTGCAAGTTCTTTCTTTTTAGATTCGATAGCTGCTTGAGCTGCTGCAAGTTTTGCTTGCGGAATTCTAAACGGTGAGCAAGATACATAGTTAAGTCCGATTTTGTGAGCGTACTTAACAGAATCAGGATCTCCGCCGTGTTCGCCGCAGATACCGCCAACAAGTGAAGAGTTAACTTCTTTACCTTCATTGATTGACATTTCAATTAATCTTCCGACACCTGATTGGTCTAAGGTGATGAATGGGTTAGAAGGTAAAATCTTTTGTTCTACGTAGTTCTTTAAGAATTTGCCTTCAGCGTCATCTCTTGAATAACCGAATGTCATCTGAGTAAGGTCATTTGTACCATAAGAGAAGAATTCAGCTTCGGTTGCAATTTCTTTAGCAGTTAATGCTGCACGAGGAATTTCAATCATAGTACCGAATTTGTAATCAATTCTTACGCCTTTTTCGTTCATAACTTGTTCAGCTACTGATACTAATGTAGCTTTTGCAGTTTTAAGCTCGTTGATATGACCGATAAGCGGAATCATAATCCATGGTTGAATATGATGTCCTTCTTTAGTCAAATCGCAGCAAGCTTCAAAGATTGCTCTAACTTGCATTTCGTTGATTTCAGGATAAGTTAATCCTAAACGGCAACCGCGTAATCCCATCATAGGATTAGATTCGGACAAGTTCTCAACGATTTCAAGCATTTTTTCATCTTCTGAGTAGTCTTGATTTAAAGCACGTTTTGTTGCAACTTTTTCAATCAATTCTATCTTAGAAGGTAAGAACTCATGAAGCGGCGGATCTAACAAACGAACTGTAAGAGGTTTGTCGCCTAAAGCTTTGAACATTGCATAGAAATCGGAATATTGCATAGGAAGAAGATGAGAAAGAGCTTCTTTTCTTGCTTCTGTAGTACCTGCAATAATCATCTTTTGTACCCAAGGAAGTCTGTCCGGATCCATGAACATGTGTTCTGTTCTGCAAAGTCCGACACCTTCCGCTCCGAATTTTTTAGCATTCTCAATATCTTTAGGAGTATCAGCGTTAGCTTCTACGTGAAGTTCTTTAATTTCATCTACCCAAGAGAAGAATGTTTCAAAGTCTTCATCCAACCCTGCTTGAACAAGTTCTATAGCACCTTCCATAACTTCGCCGGTACCGCCGTCAAGAGATATAATATCATCTTTATGGAATACAGTTCCGTCTGAACATGTGATTGTTTCTTTAGCTAAGTCGATAACTAAATCTTCGCATCCTGAAACGCAAGGTTTACCCATACCCTTAGCAACAACTGCTGCGTGAGAAGTAGCACCGCCTCTAAGTGTTAATACACCTTGAGATACTGCCATACCGTGAATATCATCAGGACAAGTCTCTATTCTTACTAAGATAACTTTTTCACCTGCTTCACCTCTGCGAGCAGCTTCTTCGGTATCAAATACAATCTTACCTACAGCAGCCCCGGGAGATGCGTTAACACCTTTGGAAACTTTGTGTGAATGTTTAACTTTGTCAGGATTGAAGCAAGGTAACAATACTTGATATACTGAATACGGATCAACTTGTTTAATAGCTTCCTCTTTAGTTATGATACCTTCATTATACATATCAACTGCAATTTTAATGGCAGCCTTAGCTGTTCTTTTACCGTTACGTGTTTGCAAAATCCATAACTTGCCGCGTTCAACGGTAAATTCCATATCCTGTACGTCGTGATATCCTCTTTCCAATTGTTTTGCTATATCAACATATTGACGATAAATATCAGGCATATCTGTTTCCAGTTCAGAAATTTGTTTTGGTGTTCTGATACCGGCAACAACGTCTTCACCTTGTGCGTTAACTAAGTATTCACCGTAGAATTTGTTTTCGCCGGTAGCAGGGTTACGAGTGAAAGAAACACCTGTAGCACAATCGTTACCCATGTTACCGAATACCATTGTTTGAACGTTAACTGCGGTACCGAAGTTGTGATCAATCTTGTTCATGTTTCTGTAAGCTACAGCACGAGGAATGTTCCAAGAACGGAATACAGCTTCAATAGCTTCTTGAAGTTGTACATATGGATCTTGAGGAAATTCTTTTCCTGTAACTTCTTTAATAACGTTTTTGTAAATAGGAATTAAAGATTTCCAACCTTCTGCTGAAATGTCAGTATCAGAAGTTACACCTTCTCTTGCTTTAACTTTTTCAACTTCTGATTCAAAGTATTTTTGTCTGTCCATTTCCCAAGCAACAGAACCAAACATTGTT
>ONTD01000179.1 GCA_900320675.1 uncultured bacterium | reverse complement strand
TTGAGCGCACAGCTCCCTCTCAGCAAAATGATACTTAATCATTTTGCTTCGGCAGAGTCCGTGAGGTCGAGAGAAAGCAAGAAAATCCAGATTTTCAGAAACTTTTACCTATTTACGTGGTGTATTAAGTTCAAGCAGACTTGAAACAATATTATAAATGAGTCCTATTTGTACCTTACTGGCAGTTGATAACAACTTATTCAACTTTTCAATGGTTTTAGTATCTGTTTCAACTGGGGTAGATATAAAGAACTGGTATAAATCAACTTCTAAAACCTCAGCAATACGAATTAACTTTGTCATACTTACTAGGTTCTTACCAGTTTCATAATGTGCAAGTGTTGACGGTTCGCATTGTACCTTTTCAGATAACTGTAATTGACTCAGCCCTGCTAACTCTCTAAAATGTCTAATTCTTGCACCGATTGATATTGAAACATCTGTTTTCATAGCATTATTATCCTTTCTCTGTTCAAATAAATCACTAGTAAATAGTGCCTGTTGACTGGCACTATTTATCTGTTATGATTTACCTATGAAAAAGGTTTTTGTACTTCTAACGCTATTTATAACAACACTTTCGGCTAATGCCTATCCTTTTGACACAAAGTATTACAACCATTGGAAAGCCGTTTACCACCCTCATAGTGAGAGTTCATATCAGCACGCATACTGTTCAATGCTCAATGGAATTGAAGAATTTGAACTACCAGACAAAACCAGAATTGACTGTCTTACCGATACTTATGCAATAGAGTTTGATTTTGCAAACAAATGGGCTGAGTCTATCGGTCAAGCCGTTCATTATGCCCTTATGAGTGGCAAGAAGCCTAAAATAGTATTGATATTAGACAGCAAGTATAAACAGCAACAAATGGTATATGTTAAAAGAATTAATAGAATAGGCAAAGCCTATGGCATAGAAGTTGAATATGTTTCAGACGAAATACTAAACCCAGATAAAAAGAAACGTTGTCAACATAAGGACTGTAAGTGTAATCGCAAAATTTTTAATAAGGCTTTACTAAATGAATTATAAGAGAAGATTATATATCAATGTTTGTAGTATAATGATGAAAAAGAAAGGAGAATTGCATGGAACGAATTAAATCAGAAGAATTACCATTGGCAATATCAAGCCAATTATTAAGTAATGAAAATGTGTACTATTTTTCATTTATTACTTTTAAAGGAGGGTGTGCTACCCCTAATTCATCACAAGACCATTGGATTGCCCTAACTGATAAAAGAGTCTTGTATAAATCTAAAGTTACTGATGAAAATAATACTGGTTTTAAAGAACGTGATGGTATAATTCCTTTTGATAAGATTTCGTTTATGGAAATTGATAAGAGTGTTCAGAACGGCGGTTGCGGTTGTAGCGGAACACAATCGTATAACTTAAAAATTGCAAGTTCTGGTACAATGGTTGTAATACCAATTCCAACGGAAGCTAAAGCATATGAAATTAGAAAAGCTTATATGGAATTACTTGAATTACAGAAAGAAAATAAGAAAGATGAGCCTTCTGAATAGTGTTTCTATTGCATTAGTAAAACTATATCAAAAAGTTAAGGGGAAACGTAAGCCAAAATGCTTACATTACCCAAGTTGTTCAAATTATGCTATATTAGCGTTTAAGAAATATACTTTTTTTAAGGCATTATGCATGACAGTCAACAGAGTAAGAGATTGTCATCCGTTTTCAAGTAGACCATACATTGATTATCCATAAAGAAAGGAGTTCTAATGAATAAGTTTTTAAATTTCTGTTTTACATTTGGCAAATGGTTTGTATCTGTTGTATTAGTTTTATTGTTAATTACAGGTATTTATCTTGGAGGTTCTGCAATAAACAACACCTTTAAAGCAGATAGTTATAAAATGGATTATAAGTTTGCTATAAATGAACCTACACAGCAACAAACAACAACACAAACTAAAAACACGTACAAAGAAGATATTATTAAAGCATTTGGAGAAAATAAACCTACCGATAGATTTGTAAACAAGACAGTTAAGTTCATTGAAACTAAAGTTGATGAACGAGATGTTGTAGATGTCATAACTAATTTACCTGCATATTATAATGACGTAAAAGCATTTATGTTTGATACAATCAAGAAAGAAAATAAGTTATCAGATACACAAGTACAACAAGATTACAAGAACTTTAGAAATGACTGGGATGATATCATTTTAGAAAAATATACAATAAGATATGCTGAACAGAGTCAAGCTAGAATTGACCAGAAAACTCAATCTGAAACTGCACGTACAACCGCATTAATAGCATTATTAGTAGCTTTATGTATGTTCGTTATGTTCTTGATTGTTCCCATTCTTATTAGAATTGAAGAAAATACACGTAAGTAACTATTAAATTCTTAAATTCTATGTTATATAATAGAAGCATGAAACGAGTCATGCTTCTATTGTTATTATTAACTAACATTCTTTTAATGCCGAATTGCTATGCGAAACACTTATATAAAGAAGCTGTTTATCAAGATTATTGGTGCAATAAACATGGTGGAATTTTAGAATATGAATTAAATGACAAATCCCGTGTAGACTGCTTATTGCCTGATATGGCTGTGGAATTTGATTTTGCACTCTCTGCCCTTGTAAATTGTTTGAAGCTTTTTCTGAAGGTTTGTTATTTCCAGCCGGATTTATAGATAATGACATAATTCATCCTTTCTTATTATGTAAAAATTCTCTCTATATACTAAAAAAACAAATAGAATTTCAAAATTCGCATATTCCTAAAAATTTTACATAAATTAATATAACTGTAATTTAAAAATGTAAGCTCGACAAATTCTGTTTTCTCTTAAGAGTTTACATAAATATTTTCATAATCGATTAAAAAAATAAACAGATAAAACTAACAAAATGCTAATAATTTTGATAGTATAATAAAACTATGAGTATAAAAGATGCAAAAATCCTTATTGTCGAAGATGAAATTCAGTTAAATAGGATTATGGAGCTGATGCTCCAAGCGGACGGTTATTATAAAATAAGATGTGCGTTTGACGGAAACGAAGCTTTAAATTTTATAAGAACCGACAAACCGGATTTGATTTTGCTTGATGTTATGATACCGGAACTTGATGGTTATTCGTTGTGTAAGATTATTAAAAATGATGATAATTACAAAGATACAAAAGTAATTATGATTACTGCTAAAAAGATGGAAGATGATATCTTAGAAGGTTTTAAATCAGGTGCAATAGATTATATTACAAAACCTTTCAGTAATAAAATTCTTTTGGCGAGAATAAAGGCTCATTTGGAATCTTTGGACTCAATTGGCGGCATAAAAGTTTATAAAGATATTACAATTAATACAGATAAAATGATTGTAAAGGTTCAGGATAATGAGATTGAGCTGACAAATTTTGAATACAAAATTTTAGATACTTTTATTTCAAACATAGGAATAGTTTTTAGTCGTTCAGCTCTGCTTTCAATACTGCGAGGAGATGAAGGTTTTAATATTTCTGAGCGTGCTGTAGATGTTCAAATTGTAAATTTAAGAAGAAAACTCGGTGAAAGAGGTCAAGATATAGAAACAATAAGGGGTACCGGTTATAAGCTTAAGGAAATAGTATGAAAAAAAGAGATTTATTTTGGATAAGTAAAATTATATGGCTGCTTGGCATATTAGCAATTTTTATCGGAATTTCTTTATACAATTTTATTCAAATAAATCATTTGTATTTAGACGGCGAAAAAAATGAATTAAATTTTTATAAAAAACAAATAAAACTCGCTGCAATGCCGTATTTGTCCAAAAATGATAATTCCGGATTAATGGAATATTGTGAAAATTTTAAAAATGAAAATGACGTTTCTTTTCAAATTTTCGATGAAGATAAAAAACTGATAGCAGGAACTGCTATTGATAATAAAGAACTCGATTCCGACACTCATATCTTTGACCGGCAATTGAGTAAATGGAAGATATATAAAAGCATAATCAAACATCAAAAATTATCTGATGTTAGTGAGTTTGAAATAAAAAATAAAAAATACTATCTTGAACTTGTTTTACATGAATACGAATTTGTTTCATCTTTAGTGGATTCACAAACAAATATTATAATATTCTTTGTTATTTGTTTGCTTCTTTTGAGCGGATATTTCGTATATGTTTTTTCTACCATCAGAAATTCGTTTAATAACTTGGAAGACAGTGTCGTGAAAATTTCAAACGGAGATTTTGATACAGAAGTCAAAGTTTCAAAAGAAGGATTGCTGCAAGAGATATCGATTGCAATAAAACAGATGACACTAAAATTAAAAAATCAAATTGTAAGACTAAAAAAACTGGAAGAATTCCGTTCTATTTTTATTCAGGATATGACACACGAAATTAAAACCCCAATTGCTACGATTAATTCTGCAATTGAACTTTTGGATACAAAAAATTCAATCGCTGATAGCGATAGAGAATGCTTTGATATAATACTTTCTCAAACCGATAATATTAATAAACTGGTAAACGATATTTTAACACTTTCTGAAATTGAACTGGAACAGACTAACGAAAACAAGAATTTTACAACATTCAATCTTAATGAGATGG
Source organism: uncultured bacterium (assembly GCA_900320675.1). GTDB lineage: Bacteria > Cyanobacteriota > Vampirovibrionia > Gastranaerophilales > Gastranaerophilaceae > UBA1221. The sequence goes on along the minus strand of ONTD01000179.1, from coordinate 11,233 downwards.
TAAAAAACGCTATTTCTTATTTAAATATACAAAGTACAAATATTTGCTTTTTGCCGAAATGTGATTTAAAAGTGTTCGCAAATGAAGAATTGCTTATTACTGCGATTATAAACCTTTTAAATAATGCTATAAAATATTCAGAGTCTCAAAAAATTGATGTAATTACAGAGCAAGAAAACGGTAATGTAATTATTTCTGTTAAAGATTACGGTGTAGGAATTCAAGAAAATCATTTAGAAAAGCTATTTACCAGATTTTATAGAGTAGATAAGGCAAGAAGCAGACAAACCGGAGGTACAGGTCTGGGGCTTGCAATTGTAAAACATATTGCTCAACTTCACAAAGGAAGTGTAAGCGTAGAAAGTGAAGTTGGTAAGGGTTCAATTTTTAAAATTATTTTACCCCTATAAAAGTTTATGAAAAATTCTATTTATGAATTAAAAAATATTGCAAATGTCGTGAAAGATATATACGATTATGCAATGAATAAATTTATTAATTTTGACGATAATAGAGCATTAAAATATAGCTTTTAGAAAATATTATTGTTAAATAATTTATAATGCAAGTTAAAAATATACATTACCCGACATATAATAATCCTTATAATGTGCAATACAAAGGTATATATGAACATCGAAACAGGCTCTGTAACAAAGAGGTTTCCGATGCAGATAAGATAAAAGCAATGGCAGGTTCTTTGATTGGAACGGCAATCCCATTGGTGATGCTTATGAAGAAACAAAAAATCAAAAATCCGCTCAAACTTGAGTACGGAATGTGGAATATGGTAGGAATGTCTGCCGGTTCTATTACGGGTGGAGTGGCATTAGGACTTGTCGGAGAAAATCCGGAGGTAAAAACTAATCGTTTAAGAGAAGGGTTTTTTCAATTTATGAATGCTGCCATTCCAACTTGGATTGTAGGAGGAGTTTTAAGTTTGTGCAGTCATAGCAAAAGGCATAATAACATTGGAAATAAAATACTTTCAACTATTGGCGGTTTACTTGTCGGAATGTACGGTTCTGCGGCTTTAGCTAATGTTATTACAGATCCAAAAGATAAACATCCGGATAGAAAGCTTTCTTATAAAGATGCTTTAGCAAATATTGATGATGCTATCGGAGTTTTTATAATTGCAAAATTCCCATTTGCTGAAAAATTAAAACTGGAAAGACTTTTGCCCCTAATATATGCATTGTGCGGTTATAGGGCAGGTAAAAGCAACTAAACTCCTGTAAACATTCTCGTATTAGTGTCTTTATTTATTTTAAGTAACAGATATTTTATGGCAAATAAGGTTAATGTTGATAGTACAGCGACAGTTACAAAACGAATTACTACGCAGAAAATTACATTGGTTATACTGCCTGAAGTTATAACACCGGGGATATTAAATGTTTGATCATAAATGAAGAACCAGTACCAGTGAATAAAAAATAAACCAAAGCTGTATTTTGCAATAAAATCAAGAGTTTTGTTTGTTTTATTGTGAGATAAAATAAATTCGTCATAGTGTTTTAAATATCCCAATAAAAGCATTGTTAAAAATGTTTTAGAAATCGTATAATTGCACCAGCTGAATTTATACGTTAAATAAATATTTAATCCGCTTGTAATCAGCATTCCTGCCCAAAGTATAAATCTTTTATTATAAAATTTATCAATAATACATTTATTAGCAGAACAAAACATCCCGAAAACATATAAAGATAAAAAGTGTATAAAGCCCATTAATATGTAATTCACATAAGCTAAGTATCTGTCAGGATAACTTATGCCTATCAAATCAGAATATTCCGGACTAACTCTAGGAAGAAATATTGTTATTAAAAATAAGAAAGGGAGTGTTTTATATAAAATTCCTTTTTTCTCCAATTTTAATAATAACCACGAGCATATAAAGAAAATTACAATCATTGGAATAAACCAAGCAGGGATATTATGGATTCTGCCTACTGTTAAGTGCATTGGAATTTGCAATAATAAAGGTATATCATAAAATGTATTTTTATATGCAACCGGCATTGTATAACAGAAAATCAACCCCGGAATTGATGTTATTAAATAAGGCATAATAACATTTGTCCATTTTTTCTTCATATAGTTTTTGTATTCAAATTTATATGATAAATGCTGAAACAAGAAACCGGAAATAAATATGAAAAGAGCAGTACCTCCGCAAACTATTTCTGTGTTTATTATGTGAGATAGTGTCCCGTCAGCCCCAAACTGCATAGTGTGTCCCATAATAATAAGCAAAATAGCTAATCCTCGAAATACATTTATATAATTTAAAAACTGTTTCTTTTTTCCTGAACTTATATTGTTTTCCATAATTTATCCTCTAAGGTAATTTTAGCCATACAAAAGAGTGTGCATACATCAATAATCTGGTTTTATTACTTTTTAATGATAATTTTAACTTAAATTCCTGTCCGTTAAGAATATTAGTTAAAGTTACTGTTTGTTGATTTTTTAATCCTTTTAAAATTATTTCTTTAGGTAAATTAACTTCAGCGATGCATTTTTTATCCGATAGGTTGTTAACTATTAAATATTTTTCACCTTTATAACTTCTGATATATGCAAGAATGTGTTTATCCGTATCTAATACAGTTAAATTACCTCTTGAAAGAGCCGGAATATTCTTGCGGAGTTTAATCATATTTTGTACATTATGGTAAATCTTTCCGCTATAGCTTTTGTTTTCTTTGCTTGCATTATAAAAAGCAGCTTTTGTAAGCAGACCTCTGTTTATATCTCGACTGTCAAAAAATGATAATAGTTTTACCTTACTTAATTTTTTTCTGATTACTGCATTTTTTTGAGCATTTTCATAGTTGTTTTTTGCTCCGATTTCATCGCCGTAATATATGATCGGAATTCCGGGAAGTGATAATAGTACGGAAAATGCCATATTTATATGTTGATAATCTTCGTTTAAAAAATTTGCCATTCTTCCTGACACGCCATATCCTTTTCTAAAAGGAGCCCCTTTCGGTGCGAGCGAATCATAAATAAGGTTTCGCAATTCAGGTGTTACCATTTCGAGAGTAAGCTCATCATGAACTCTTAAAAATGTTGCCCAACTCGCTGAATCCGGAATTTTTGGTAAGTCTGTAACAGACTTTTTAAAATACGAATTATTTTCTGTAATGAATGTTGCCCAAAGTGCAGGCATTTCCGGAAAATTATACGCGATTTGAACTTCATCGGTTCTTTTTAAATCTTTTTCACGATTATTAACTAAAACTGTATTTTTGCGTTCAGTCCCAAAATAAGGTACAACGTCTTTCGGTAATTGGCAGGCTTCTGCCTGCATTACTGTTCTTGGAGCAACAGCTTGAAGATATGCACTTAAAAGTTTTATAACAGCGTGAGTTTTTTCTAAATTTTCTGCATTAGTTCCTTTTTCTTTAATTAAATATGGAATTGCATCAAGTCTAAATATATCTATACCTAAATTTGCCCAATAATTTAAAGTTTCAAGGTTATAGTATAGAACTTCCGGATTTTGCCAATTTATATCCGGCTGAAACGGGTAGAAAGTATGATAAAAATAGTAGTCTTTACCGTTTATTTGTTCTTTCCTGTAATGGTTTTCCGATATTTCGGGAAAAATTAGTCTTCGTTTTGATATACTACCGTCATCTTCTTTGTATTCAACGATATGCCCTAATTTCTCATCAACATATTTTTTGTATTCAGGTATTGTTTCTGTTGCGATAAAATAGTCGATTTTACTTTCATCCCCTTTTAATATATCCTGAAACCACTCATGCTGCTCGGAGAAATGGTTTAACACTAAATCAGCTTTGATTTTAAATCCTTGTTCTTTTGCTTTTTTTATAAAGGTTTCAAATTGTTCTTTTCCCCCAAAATCTTTTCTTATATCAGTGGGGTTTTTAACATCAAATCCCGAATCTTCCATCGGAGAATCCGCAAAAGGAAGCATATAAAGAGTTGTTACTCCTAAATCTTTCAAATATTCAAGCATATTTTCAGTATCTTTGAATTGATTTGTTTTCCCGTTGGTAACAGTTCCGAATTGATCAACATAAAACATATAGATAATTTCATCTTTATACCAATCCGAATTGCGTTTAAAATCATCCCGTTTTAAATCCAAAGGACGGTCATTAATTGCATTTTGTGCGATTTCAGATACTTTGTCATATATATCTTGCAACTTCTCTTCACCATATATATTTGTGATATGGTTTTTTATTTCACGTTCTGATTTAGGTGTGAATATATTTGGTTTAACATCTATTACCGGTAAGTTAGACTTTTCTTCTTGCGGTAAATCTTCACTATAAGCACATAAGCCGGTATTTACAAATAACAAAAATATAAAAAATAATATTATTTTTTTCATATTAAACACGATCGGTTCTTAGACATACTCCCCTTTTGGAATCTTTTATAAACTGAACCATCTTTTCAACATACTTGTTGTTAGAAGGAATTTCTTCTTTAATTTTTTCTATGGCTTGACTTGTATTGTATTCGTCAGAAACTAACAATTTATATGCTGAATTTATTTCTGTTCTGGTAGATTGTTCAATACCACGTCTTTTCAGAGCTATAACATTTATCCCGACAGGGTGAGCAAGCCTTCCGTCATATTTTGTATAAGGTAAAAGGTCTTGTCTTGAAGCAGCGAAGCCGCTAACTATTACCATATCCCCAATTCTTATATTTTGATGAAATACTGTCATTCCTCCCAAAAATGCCCCAAATCCTACATGAACATGTCCGCCTATTGTAGCCAGATTTGCCATTATAACTTCATCTTCCAACACGCAATTATGTGCAACATGAGAACCTACCATTAAAAGACATTTGTTTCCGACACGTGTTGTAAAATCTCCTGTTGAGGAACCTCTATGAATTGTTACATTTTCCTTGATTATCGTGTCATCCCCAATTATTACATTTGTTTTTTCTCCGTTATAACTCAAATCCTGCGGAGCGGAACCAATTGTTGAAAATGGTGAAATAGTACATCTTTTACCGATTTTTGCATGTTCTATATAGCAATTTGCAATGATTTTAGTTCCTTCATCTATCTCTACATCTTCACCTATAATTACGTATGGTCCTATTGTAACATTCTCGGCTATTTTTGCAGAGGAGTGTATTATAGCAGTTTTATCTATCATTTTTTTTATCCTATTCTTATTTTTATTTAACCTAATTTAAATCTTAGAACTTAATTGTTAGTTTAAAGTTAGGGAAGGGTATTTTTTAAGTTCTTTAAGATACTAACTTTGGGTTAGAACTTCGTTTTTTCTGTATTTAACAGTTTGTCCGTCTTGCAGGTCGTCTGTTATGTTTATTATGAGATTTTCATCTCCGTTTAGTCCTTCTAAAATTTCAACTTTATCTCCAAAATCCCGCCCCGTAAGAACTTTTTGAAAATGTATTTTTCCGGATTCATTTACGGTTATGACATATCTTCCGGTATTTAATGTTGTTAAGCAGGCAGGATTAACTGTTATAATCTTCTCTTCACCCTTAATGTGGATATCTGATTTAACATATAATCCCGGATATAAACCGGATTTGTCATCATTATTTATAATAGCTACAACTTCCATAGTTCTGGAAACAGGATCTAAGGTTTGGGAATTTTGGGTAATTACCCCTTTGAATTTATTTTTTGGATTGTTTGGAGTATATAAATCTACGTTCATTCCGAGTTTTACGTAAGGGATATAATTCTGCGGAATGTTTAAACTTACTCTGAATTTGTCAATTTGTTGGATTTCAAATAAGCTTGTACTTGTACTGCTTCCTCCGGCAACAACGTTCGCTCCGGTATCAACATTATATTTGCTAATTACTCCGCTAAAAGGCGCATTGACACTTTTATAGTTCATAAGAGCCTGAATTCTGTTTTTCATTGCTTCTGCTCTTTTAACTTCAGCTTTGGCTGCTTGATAATTCATCTCAGCAGTTTTAAATTCGTTATATTTTGCATCAAGTTCCTGTTTTGAAATGGCACCGCCTTGGGATGATTGTTTATATCTGTCATAGCTCTGTTTGCTGAAATTATATTGATATTCCGCTTCAAGCAGTCTTTTTTGAGCGGTCATTAAAGTTGCATTTGCGCTTTGACCTTCTTCATCCAAATCCGGAGAATCTATAGTCGCCAGTACTTGCCCCTGAACAACCTTATCCCCCAATTCAACATAACGCTTTTTGATTATACCGTTAATTCTAGAAAATATTTCTGTGTGTAAATAGGGCTTTAATTCTCCGCTAAGTTCAAGAGTTGAATCCCCATTCTCTATTTTGGGATTTTCATAAAGTGCGACGTATTCGTAACTTTTAGCATTTTTCCATGCAATAATATCTCTTGTAACTTTTGGTATAAAACCGGCTAAAAACATAAAAATAAATATTGCAATAACACTTGCTTTTACTTTATGCTTTTTGATTTTTTTTAATAAATTATTCATCATAAACCATATTCCTCACTGTATTTTTTATTTTTATTCATAATTGCAAATAGCATTGGAACAATTACCAAAGTAGCAAATGTAGCAAAGAGTAATCCTCCGATTACCGTTCTGCCGATTGGAGCGTTTTGTTCTCCGCCTTCTCCTAAGCCCAAAGACATTGGCAGCATTCCCAAAATCATAGCAAACGCTGTCATTATAACAGGCCTTATTCTTGTAAATCCGGCGTCAACTGCCGCCCGTACTGAATTAAAGCCTCGTTTCATTTTATCGGTCGCAAATGAAACGACTAAAATGGAATTTGAGCACGATACTCCTATTGTCATAATCGAACCCATCATAACCTGTATGCTAAAAGTTGTATCTGTTGCATATAACATCCACAATATACCGGCTAATGCTATTGGTACAGGTGTAATTATAATAAATGGATTTCTCCAAGATTGGAAATTTGTAACAATCAAGAGATATACCAAAATCAACGCAAGCAGCAACCCTGATAATAAGGATGTGAATGCGGTTTTCATAGCATTGGCTTGACCTAAAATATTTATAAATGTTCCGCTCGGGGCTTGTTTTTCGTAACGTTTAACAATTTTATGAATATCGTCCGCAACTGAATCCAAATCTCTATCCTGAATATTTATCAAAATATCGTAAACCGGCATAATGTCGTAATGATTTACAACACTTGGTGCGGTACTTTCATGTATAGTAGCAACATTAGATAGTCGAATTGGTTTATTACCGTTGAAAGCGAGCGGAACATCCATTACATCGTTAACTGAATTTATCCAATATGGCGGTACTTGTAATGCAAGTAAGTAATTAACACCGTTTTCAGGATCAACCCAATAAGCCGGTAACGCCTGTGCACTTGATGAAAGTGCAATAATCATGTTTTTAGCTACTTCCGCTTGTGTTAATCCCATGTTAGCCGCTTTCACTTTATCGACTTCCAGTTTTATTTCCGGATAATCGGTAATTTGGTGAACATGTGCATCAGCTACTCCTTTTACCTTTTTAATATCTTCAAGCATATTTAGTGCAAGCGTGTAGTTCGCTTTTACATCTTCTCCCTGAATTTGTACATCAATAGGTGAGGCAAGTCCGAAATTTAGAATTTTCCCGACCATATCAGCACTCTGGAAGAAAAATATCATATTTGGATATTTTTCATTTAAAACTTTTCGTAGGTTTTTAATATATTTTTGGGTAGGCTTGTGATGTTTCTTTAGGGAAATTAAAATTTCACCATCGCCCATTCCCAACTGAGAATTATCCATAAATGCCAAATTGAGCATACTTACAGGGATTCCTATATTATCAAGCATTGTGTCAATTTCGTTTTCAGGAATGACTGTTTTAATTGTTTTTTCTATATCGGAAAAAGCCCTTGCCGTATCTTCAATTCTTGTTCCGTGTTGAGCATAAACGTGAAGTCTGATTTGTCCCGCATCAACATTAGGAAAGAAATTTTCACCTATAAACGGAAGCAGACAAAATGAAATTACTATAACAAGAGCTGAAAATTGCAGTGTCTTTTTAGGATTTCTCATAACCTGTTTTACTAAAAACTGTTTGTATATCCTTCTTAATTTAGCAAAACTTTTATTTACCGTTTCGTGTAAATTATATAATAATGTGTCAGGTTTTAGAACTTCTTGTTTCTTTAGCAGTTTATCAACCATAACAGGAACCAGAGTATTAGATAATAAATAAGAACCTATCATAGAGCATATTACAGATAATGCCATTGGGGCAAATAAAAATTTTGTAGCACTTTTCATTAAAAATATCGGTGCAAAAACCATACATATTGATAATGTTGAAATAAGAGTAGGTACGGCAACTTCGGAAGCTGATTTACAGATAATTTCCTGTAAGTTCATTCTGTTTTTGTAAACTTCCTTATTTCTTAAAATATTTTCAAGTACGACGGTCGAATTATCTACAAGCATACCAATCGCCAGAGCCATTCCGCTAAGAGTCATGATATTCAAAGTCTGTCCGTTTAATGCCAAACAAATTATTGCAAATAATATTGATAATGGGATAGAAACCGCAACTATAAATGTAGAACGAACACTGCCTAAAAAAAGTAAAATCATAAGTGCGGTGAGAATTGCAGCAAGTGTTCCCTCAAAAATTACACTATGTATGGAACTTTTTACAAATATAGATTGATCAAACAGTTCGTGCATTTGAATTCCTGAAGGAACCATTTTTTTAATTACCGGAATTATTTTTTTACATCCGGCCACAACCTTAATTGTTGATGTTTTTCCGGCTTTATAAACAGTCATCAAACTTCCTGCCACTCCGTCATGTCGAACGACATTTTCCTGAACGGCATTTCCGTTATGAATATAGGCTATATCTCGTAAATAAACCGTTTCCCCGTCTTTTGATTTTATTGGGAATTTATTCATTTCCTCAATTGTTTTTGTTGCATTATTCAATGTTATATAATAATCAAAACCGCCTATTTTGGCATTACCTGACGGTAATATGACGTTTTGTTCCGCAAGTGCATCTGTAACAGATAAAGGCGTAAGCGCTCGTGCTTCCATTTTTTGCATATCAAGGTCAACCATTATTTGACGGTTTAAACCACCCATAGGTAATGGTATTTGAGAACCTTCGACTTTAGACATTTGCACTTTTATTATATTTTGAGCCAAGTCAGAAACATCAAGCAGCGGCATTTTTTTTGAAGATACAACCACCTGAAGTACCGGTATAGTTGTAGGCGTGTATTTTATAACTTGCGGAGGTCTTATCCCAAGCGGCATATTATTTAAAGCAACTTGTGATGCCGAATTTAATTGTGTTATCGCGGTGTTGACGTCAGCTCCGGGGTGCAAAAATACTTTTATTACCCCTACACCATATAATGATTGGGATTCAATATGTTCCACATCATTCATATTTGCCGAATATGCACGTTCTGCAATTGAAACAATACGATTTTCTACGTCTTTAGCCGGCATTCCGTTGTAATTCCATACCGCAACTACGGCTGGTGTGTTTATTTCCGGAAAAATATCCGTAGGAGTAAAAAATATTGCAACAATACCCAAAATAAGGATAAAAAGGGCAAATACAAATACTGTATAATAATATTTTAAAGCTGCTTTTATAAAGTTACTCATGAATTCTGCTCCCTAATGCCTTATATAAGCTCACCGTATCTACTAACGAAGCGGCTTTCGCTTTATTTGCAGCATTTTCATTTATTAAATATTGTCGTCTTGCGTCAAGTTCATCAATTCTGTTACCTATACCTGAAAGATATCTTGTTTTTGCAACGTCGTAGTAGTGCTGAGAATTTGCCATCATTGTTTTAAAATCAACGTATGCTTTATAATCAGTCTTATAACTTGACAGGCAGTCTTCTACTTCTCTGACGGCATCAAGTATTGTGTAATCGTATTTATGTAATTTTTCAAGTGCAAGTTCTTTATTATATTTTAAGAAGTGTTTTTTATACCCACCGGTGTACAAGTCAAGCAATAACCCTGCTCCAAGCTGATAAACAATACTGTCCCAGTTGAATATTCGTCCGGCTCTAAAACTCTCAAATCCGACAATTTCATTCAAATTAAAAGAAGGAAGAAACATCTTTTTTGCAACTTTGACGTCAAACGCAGCTTTTTTAATAGCATATTCTGCCTGTATGACATCAGGTCTGTTGAATATTAGATCAGAGTTAACTTCAGTATCAGGTAAAAACGGTAAAATTGTTTCATTCATTGTTCTATGCTTAATAGGATCATTTGGGGCTGCTGCTCGTATAAATGAAAAGGCGTGCGACAAAATATCTTGTTGTTTGTATAATGAATTTAATTCATTTTGAGTATTTATTTTTTCATACTCAGTAATATACAAATCGTCATATTTTATTATGCCGCCTTCGTAAAGTTGTTTCTTTAGTTTAAGAACTTCTTCCAGATTTTTTAGAATTTCTTCTTCATTTTCAATGAGTTCGTCAGTCAGAATAATATTAAAATATATCGCACAAACTTCGGAGGTTAAAGATAATTTTTTAATATTAACATCCTCTTTTGCGATTTTTACGTCGTATCTTCCTGATTGTACCTTGTCTGAAAGTTTACCGAATATATCAATTTCCCAATTAAAAAATAAAGGCATAGATATATCGTTGTATGAACTATATTTTTTCCCGGATAGAGATCTATACGGATAAACGCTGGGATTAACCCCGATATGCGGCAATCTTTGTGCGTTAATGGTTCCTAATAAAGCTTGTGATTGTCTCAATCTGTCATTTGCAATTTTTAGGGACGGATTTTGTTCTAATGCTTCAAAGACATACGATGATAAATATTCATCCATATAATTTTCCCAAAACTTGTATAATTCAAATTTTTTATCATCATCTTTATTTTTTTGCTGTTTTGAGACTCCGGATTTAATACTTGCCGCTGAAGCACAAACAACTTCACTCGTCCCAAAAATCCCTAACATTAATAATATAACAATTGTGCGTTTCATATATTTAAACAATATATTTTTAATCCTTATCATACTTCTTATATTAATTTGTATAATATGATGCTAAAACAGAATTGTTAGTTTATGGTTAGGAAATATAATAGTACGGTATAAACGGGTAATGTTACATTTGGGCACTAAGGACTTTGCTAAATATCTTCCAGTAGGTGAGTTCTGAAATTTTTTTATCGCCGGATAAGAAGTTATTTTTTAGAAGCTTATTATTGTTATTATCATATATGTAT
>ONTD01000182.1 GCA_900320675.1 uncultured bacterium | reverse complement strand
TTATGTGTTGAAAAAGGTCTAATTATTGAGATAGATGGCGGGCAGCATAATGAACCGGACAAAATAATTTATGATAAAGAACGTAGTAATTACTTTCAAGAACAAGGCTATAGGGTAATTAGATTTTGGAATGATGAAGTATGGAATAATATAGAAGGAGCAATAGAAAAAATAATTTATGAGGCACAACGATAACCCCTCACCAACAATTCTTGCTTCGCTACCGCTTGCAGAATTGTATCCGCTCCCCGTATGCGGGAGCGGATGGACGAGATTCCAGTTCTCAAAACGTTAATACACAAATCAAAAGACAAAAAGCGACTCCATTTGGAGCCGCTTTTTTGTTAGTCTTATATTTTATATATTAATAAATGATTTTTTACCGTTTTCATCAATCAGCATATCCATTTTTCTTTCAACACCGCCGGTAAATTCGTTGCGAATTGTGATTGTACACTGCCTTAGATTACCTTTATCGTCGTAAAACATTTCCTGTTTATAATTTCCGTTTTCATAAACAATTTTTTGCTTGTCCTCGCCCATCTCTGGATTACCGCCGCCAGGATAGGTGGTAATTTTACCGCCATCAGCGGACTGAAATAAAGTAGGAGCACCCTTATGATAAGCTGTACCCAACCAAGTATATCCCATATCTTCATAAGATTTGCCGGATTTTTCAAGTCCTATAGGACTTTTGGCAAGCAAATTATTCATTGCCTTTGAGCAAGATGGTTCATTCAATGCACTTTCTACATCTTGTTTTGTAATTTTTTGAGTTGCCTTGCTTTCAGGCATCTTTATTTGAAGTTTTTTGGAAGATACTTTTTTATTGTCTCCGCCTCCACTCAATTTTTTAATTTCAGCCATGATTTGTTCCAAGTCAGGTGATTGAAAATTTCCGTTAATACCATTTGTACCCATGATTAATCCTCCTTGTATTATTAATACTCTCATACGTTTTTACTATATTTATATAAAGTATTTTTTATTTATAAAATTGCCGAACTTTATGAAATTATATATCTAAAATTACAAAATATAGTAATCTAGGCTCATTACAGGTTTACAAAACTTAATATATAATACATTTTATTGCATATATTTACTAATTTAAGAACTAAAATGTATAAATCAAAAAGGTGTTTATGGGAATTAAACAAGAACTTGGTCAGAAGATAAAACGAATGCGTATAAGCAGAGGCTTGACACAAGAAAGGCTTGCCGAATTGGTTGATGTATCCCAGCGAACCTTGAGCGGTATAGAAATAGGGGAGAATTTCATAACCGCTGATACACTCGACAGAATAATAAAAGCCCTAAACACAACAGCAGAGGAACTTTTTGCAACAAATCATCTAAAAAGCTCAGAAGAACTCATTGATGAAATAAAAAAAGATTTTGATTATTTTACGCATGACCGCACAAAACTTGAAACACTATATAATATTATTCAAGCATTGAAAAAAGAATAGTTAAATATCACCTAAGGCTTATACCAAAAGTCTTTTACATATATGTCATATTTACAAATTGTAAATAAAATTGGAAAAATGATATATTTATGATAATATGAGTTCAAAAGTAGAGTATTAATTAAAATAGGGGAAAGATATGATTTCAGTAAACGACTTAAAAACCGGTTTAACTCTTGAATTGGATAACGGACTTTGGTCTGTAGTTGAATTTTTACACGTAAAACCGGGTAAAGGAGCTGCATTTGTCCGAACAAAATTAAAAAACGTAGAGACAGGACAAGTTGTTGAAAGAACTTTCAGAGCCGGTGAAAAGGTCGGTAAAGCTACATTAGACAGACGTGAAATGCAGTATTTATATAAAGAAGGTTCAGAATTCATTATGATGGATAATGAAACATATGAACAACTTGGAGTTAGCGAAGTTCAAATGGGCGACGGTGTTAAATACTTAAAAGAAAATATGGAAGTTCAGGTACTTCTTCATGACGGAAAGATTATTGGAGTTGATATTCCGGCACACGTTGTTCTTGAAGTTACGGATACTCCGCCTTCAGAAAAGGGTAATACTGCTCAAGGCGGTACCAAACCTGCTACTTTAGAAACAGGTGCCGTTGTTAATGTACCGTTCTTTATTTCAAACGGTGATAAGATTAGAGTAGACACCAGAACTAATGAATATCTCGACAGAGCTTAAGCTTATAATAGGGATATGTTAATGAAAGGCAAAAATATGAATTTTGATATAGAATATATTGATAAACTTTCAAAATTATTGAAAGAAAATGAATTGACTGAAATTTCTTTAGAAGATGGCGATAGTGCAATTACCATAAGAAAGGATGTAATTGTGGCACCGGCTGCGGTCGCAGCTGCTCCTGCAATTGCAGCTTCTATGGCGCAGCCGACAAAAGCGGAAGATACAGTCAAGACAGAAAACAGCAGTAAAGGTACTCCTATCATTTCTCCAATGGTGGGGACTTTCTATACTTCGCCATCACCTGATGCAAAACCTTTTGTAACAGTCGGACAGACTATCAATAAAGGAGATAAGGTTTGTATTATTGAAGCGATGAAATTGATGAATGAAATTGAAGCCGAAGTTTCAGGAAAGATTGCTGAAATTTGTGTACAAGACGGTGATCCTGTTGAATTCGGTCAAGTTTTAATGTATGTTGAGTAAAGTCGTTAAGTCGTTAAGACTTTAGACGCTAAGTTCTTTACGCTATTTTTGTTATTGTTTCGATAAATTAATAATTTATTATCAGATACAAACTTATCGTCCTATCGTCTTAGCGTCCTATCGACATAAGAAGGTGAATATGTTTAGAAAAGTATTAATCGCCAACAGAGGCGAGATAGCCGTAAGAATTATAAGAGCGTGCAGAGAATTAGGGATACCGACAGTTGCGATATATTCTCAAGCCGATGCAAATTCGCTTCACGTGAGATTGGCAACAGAAGCGTATTGTATAGGACCTGCTCAGAGTGCGAAAAGTTATTTGAGTATTCCGGCAATAATGGCGGCCGTTGATGTATCAGGTGCCGATGCAATCCACCCGGGATATGGATTTATGTCAGAAAGAGCGGATTTTGCTGAAATTTGCGAAAAGCAAGGTATTAAATTTATCGGTCCTACAGCGGAAGCTATGAGAAAAATGGGAGATAAGGCTACTGCACGACAAACAATGATTGATAATAACGTTCCGGTTACTCCGGGTACCGGTATTTTATACACTCCCGAAGAAGTTAAGGAATTTGCTAAGCAAGTTGGTTATCCTGTTATTTTAAAAGCTACTGCGGGCGGTGGCGGAAAAGGTATGCGAATTTGCCGTAACGATAGTGAAGTCGATGTTAATATGAATTTATGCCAGTCTGAGGCTCAAAATTTCTTCGGTAATCCTGACGTATATGCTGAAAAATATCTTGAGAATCCAAGACATATAGAGGTTCAAATTCTTGCAGACATGTATGGAAATGTCGTTCATTTAGGTGAAAGAGATTGTTCTATTCAAAGACGTCATCAAAAATTATTGGAAGAGGCTCCTTCTCCGGCAATTGATGAAGCTACACGTAAAGAAATGGGTGCGGCAGCGGTTCGTGCTGCAAAAGCAATCAATTATGAAGGTGTAGGAACTTGTGAATTTTTGTTAGACCATGACGGAAAGTGGTATTTTATGGAAATGAATACCCGAATTCAGGTTGAGCATTGTGTAACTGAGATGATTTCTAATATTGATTTGGTACGGGAACAGATACTTGTTGCTTCCGGCGAAAAATTAGATTTCACACAAGATGATATAGTTTTAAGAGGCCACGCAATAGAATGCCGTATAAATGCGGAAAATCCTGAAAAAGATTTTATGCCAAATCCGGGAACTATAACTGGTTATGTTACTCCCGGTGGTTTTGGAGTAAGGGTAGATTCTCATGTTTATCAGGATTACATAATCCCGCCTTATTACGATTCTATGATAGGTAAGCTGATTTGCTGGGGCAGAACCCGTAACGAAGCTCGCAGAAGAATGTACAGAGCCTTGAAGGAGTATGTTATCACAGGTGTAGAAACGACTCTACCGTTCCATCAAAGTATTATTGAAGATGAAGTATTTATGAGTGGTAATTTCAATACCAGTTTCATTGAAGACTTTTACGACAGAAAAAACAAAAAATAAAATATAAAACTTTTATACAAGAAATGGCGTCAGCTTTTAAGCAGACGCCATTTCTGTATATCTATAAAATATCAGCTACTTAGAAATTCTTCCGGGAACAACAACACCGCCTTTTAAATTCTTTTTATAGAATTCTACGTGAGGTTGAAGAACACTGTCAAGAACTTCCGGCAAAGCCTTACCTGTCATAATTGATGTTACTATTTCCTGATAAACTGTGGCATACGCTCTTAACATAGTCATAGCACCGGCTGCTTCCGGAGTAAGCCCTAACTCAGATGTTGAAACTTCTTCTTTAAAGAAAGCTCCGGTAATCGTATAAGATTTAGTTAAAGCTTCTATATAACTTTCGGCATTTTCTCTGCAAACACCATTATCTACAGGAACTGTCAAAGCAAATACCAATTTGTTTGCCGGATTAAAGTGTGCCTCTGCTGAGTGGTGCATAGCATCAGGAACTTTTGCTACCTGTTTTAAGGTATCTTTTACAGATTCATTTTGCATTTGAGCATGCCAGTACACGGTATTTTCAAATAAAGATCCCATATATTGATGAACAGAAGCTTCTATTCCGTTCAATTTTGCATCTGCCCAGAAGATACCTTCTTTTAGCGCATCATTTATTTCCAAATCACTTGATAGTGACTGGGATGACATTTCTTGAGCTGCATTAAGCATTGAAATCATATCATCTTTTTTCATGCCTGCCCAAATCAATGTAAACAATGCGTGATCATCAAATGCTGAAAATCTTCCGCCGACATCATCATGAATATATAAATCACCTAACCAGCCGTCAGAAATAGATGTACGGCGAAGTTCACTTTTTTCGCTATTACCGTCAGTAACCGCAATAAAATGTTTTGATGCGGATTTTTTTGCATCTTCTTCTGACTGACCTTTAGAAATGTACGCATCTATCAACATTTGCTGTATTCTTAAAAATCCGTCTTTTGTTTCAAATGTTGAACCGGATTTTGAAGCTATCATGTAATTTGAAGATGTAACATCTCCCAATTTTGACATAAATCTGTTCCAGCTTACAGAATCAACGTCAGAATAAAAATACACAGAATCTTGAGATATGTTCAGACCGTTAATTGAAAGCATATGTTCAACAGTATGCTTAGAACCGCCTATACCCATAACGCTTAATTTTGAAACGCCGGTTTGAGATTTAAAAGTTGAAACCATTGAATATAATTCATCAACTCTTTTTAATTGTTCAGACGGTAAATTTACCCAATTAAGAAAGTGACCTGCTTTATTTGCACGTGAGGATAATTCACTTACAAAGTCTGAAACTTTTGAGGAGTATTTAGAAAAATCAACTCCTGAAAAACTTGTTTTAACTGATGAGCTTTTTGTTAACATTTTGTATTTCTCCTTATTTATAAGGATATTGTAATATAAAAATACAAAAATGTATGTGTCAATTTAATTTATACATCGGATTAATCGTTGTTGAGTGGTGAATTCTTTTTATTTGCAAGAATTTTAAGTTTTAAACAGGCTAAAATTGCACGCCAAGATGTTTTTTTATGTAATTTTTTACGATACTATAAGTTCTTGGCAATATTTTTAGCATTCTATCTTTATTACCGTTATCTTTCCCGAAGGCAAATCCGAACAGTTCTGCAAAGTCTTCGGAACGTAAAGTGTCTGCTTTTTCCATTTCTTCAGAATTAATTCCATCCGTAATATCTATATCAAATGCTGAATAATAATTTTTAAACGAATATCTTTCTAAGAATCCGACATTGGCATAATACGCTTCTAAATCCTTTTTCCATGCCAGTTTGAACTCTTCACTATCGCTCAAATCTTTGTTTTTATAGTATTTATCTATTATTTTTTCTTGAGTCGGTGAATAATTATCAAGCTTTGTATTATTTCCTATTTGTACAACCTGTTTCAAAAGCTTGTTATCCTTTTGCCCGTAATAATTGTCAAACATATGACCTATTTCGTGCATTGTGGCTTGCTCTACATACGCCGTTGGCTTGCTGTTATAAAACCATTTTCTCGGAACATCAAGTTCTTCAGTTTTTATAACAATTTCTTTTTCCCCGCTGTTTAACTCAGGACAAAGTGATGCTCCGCCGGTATATTTATATTTTTCGGAATGATTTTTTAATTCACTTGTAAATATAGATTTCGGTCTTAAATCATTGTAATTATCAATTATGTAAAAAGTGTATCCGTTGATAAATTTACTATTATGTTTAATTTTTTGCAAAAATTCAGACACGGTAGCTTTAACAGCGTTTTTTGACGGCTGCTGAGATCCTTCATAAGATGTAAAATAGATAGGCATCTGAATTCCCCTTAAATTATATCCCCTTGTAAATATATAAACGTATTTTCTTAATAAAAATTGCTATGAATTGTTTTTCGTGTTAATTTCTTGTTACAGATTAAGGATTTTAATATGACTATAGAGGAAGAATTACAGGAAGTTAAAGAAATCTGTGAGTTATGCCATAACTGTCCGCTTGGCGATACAAGAACAAACCTCGTTTTTTCAAGCGGCAAACCGAATCACAAACTTATGCTTATCGGAGAAGCTCCGGGATTTTATGAAGATAAGCAAGGTGAACCGTTTGTCGGCAAGGCAGGGCAATTACTTGACAAAATTTTCGCCTCTGTAGGTTTATCGAGGCAAGAAGATATCTATATATGCAATACGATAAAATGCAGACCTCCGGAAAACAGAGATCCCTTACCCGAAGAAAAAGAGGCTTGCAGAGCTTTTTTGGATGCACAACTTGAAATATTAAAACCCCGCATCATATTATTATGCGGAAAAGTTGCCCTGACATCTATGCTGAATACTACATTAGGTATTACAAAAGTTCGCGGACAATGGTTTGAAGGACCTTATGGCAGCCGAATGATGCCTATATTTCATCCTTCTTATCTTTTAAGAAATGATTCTACAGAAAAAGGTAGTCCTAAATGGCTTATGTGGCAGGATATAAAAGAAGTTAAACGAGTGTACGACGAATTATAAATATTCGTGATAAAATATACCTATGAGTATTATATTTAATCCTGTAATTATATCCGTAGTATTACTTTGCATATTATGTTTATGCAGAGTTAATGTTTTACTGGCAATAATAATTTCAGCAATCATTGCCGGCTTAACCGGAGGGATGCATATTTC
>ONTD01000183.1 GCA_900320675.1 uncultured bacterium | reverse complement strand
TTTGGCGAATTTAAAACCCAATACAGACTTCGTGATTGGTTGATATCCCGTCAAAGATACTGGGGAGCTCCAATTCCGATTGTATACTGCGACAAGTGCGGCATTCAGCCTGTTCCGGAAGACCAATTACCGGTAATGTTACCAAAAGACGTTGATTTTTCCGTTGTCGGCAAATCCCCGATAACTACTTCACCTACATTTAAAGATACTGTTTGTCCTGTATGCGGCGGACACGCAACAAGAGAAATGGACACAATGGACACATTCATCTGCTCAAGTTGGTACTACCTAAGGTACGCCGATGCTCGAAATGATAAAGAATGCTTTAATAAAAACAAAGTAAATCACTGGCTTCCGGTTGATCAATACGTAGGCGGAATTGAACATGCAATTCTTCACCTTTTATATTCAAGATTTTTTACAAAAGCTCTGAAAGATTGCGGCTTACTCGATTTTGATGAACCGTTCAAAAACTTGTTAACGCAGGGCATGGTATTAAAAGATGGTTCAAAAATGTCCAAATCAAAAGGAAATACTGTAGATCCTGATGAAATATTTGAAAACTACGGAGCTGACACCGCAAGATTATTTATTTTATCAGATTCACCGCCGGCAAGAGACTTTGACTGGTCTGATGCAGGTGTTGAAGGTTGTTACAAATTCCTTAACAGAGTTTGGAGACTAATTTCTACCAATGCAGAAAATATTTCCTTAAATCTGCCTGAAATTAAAGCAGGAGACTTGAAGAAAAAAGAAAATGATGACCTGCTGAGATTTGTACATATGTCAATCAAGGGAATAACAAATGATATTTCAAATGATTTCCAATTCAATACTGTTATTTCCAAATACAGGGAATTAACTAACGCAATTTACGATTGGCAAAGCAAAAAGAGCAATTTAGACGATGAAGACAAACTTACTCTAAGTTTTGCAATAGTTTCATTGATAAAATTAATGTCTCCTGTTGCGGTTCACTTGACCGAAGAGGCATGGCACGAATTAGGCGGAAGTGAATCAGTTCATAATCAGCCTTGGTGCAAATGGGATGAAAACCTTGCAAAATCCAGTTCAATAACACTTGTTGTTCAAATCAACGGCAAGGTAAAAGATAAAATTGAAGTTGATGAAGGCTTAAGTCAAGATGAAATGAAAGAAAAAGCCTTGGCAAGTGAAAAAATTAAAGCTCAAATTGAAGGAAAAACGGTTGTGAAAACAATTGTTGTTCCGAAAAAGCTTGTTAATATAGTCGTTAAATAAAAAATGGGGCAAGATAACTTGCCCTATTTTATTTGAAAAGGAAATTTAATGAGGGAATTTGATTTTTACATAGTTCCGACACCCATAGGAAATCTCGGAGATATCACTCAAAGAGCAATCGAAGTTTTGAAATCGGTTGATATTATTGCTTGCGAAGATAGCAGAAACACTCAAAAACTTCTAAATCACTTCAATATCGGAACAAAATGTATTTCTTATCATAAATTCAACGAAAAAGAGCGTGTTAATCTGTTTTTGAATATTTTGAAAGAAGGTCAAAAAATTGCCCTCGTCTCTGATGCAGGAACCCCGTTATTTTGCGATCCGGGTTCAGTTATTGTAAAAGAATTAAAACAAAACGGATTTTCCGTTACCTCACTTCCCGGAGCAAACGCCGCTGTTACCTTTTTATCACAAATTCCAAGAGATAATGAAGATTTTGCATTCATTGGATTTTTACCTAAATCCAAATCACAAATTATTGAAAAATTTGATGAATACAAAAATTCGGACGTCATCTTTTACGACTCTCCGAATAGACTTTTATCAACTCTTAAAGTATTAAATGATGAATACAAAAATCCGACAGTATCAATAGGAAGAGAATTAACAAAAGTTTTTGAGGAAGTAATAACGGATTGCACAGAAAATCTTATAAAACATTTTTCAAAAGGTGAAATAAAGGGTGAAATTGTCGGAATGCTCCACAAAATACAAACACATGACACTATTTCAAATTATGATGACAAAATTAAAAAATTAAAGCAAAAAAAATATTCAGATAAGGATATTTCTGTAATTTTATCTTCATTATTCGATGTAAATAAAAATGAAGTTTACGGATATTTACAAAACAATAAGATATAATCCAGTGATAGCAAATGTTTTAAAAAATAAGTACAACATATATATCAATAAAATTTAATATATGTTTTTTTTTACAGTTTTATGCTATAATGTTTGATGGGTAGGACAATGTTAAGGACTGGATGTTTGAAAACTCCTAAATTATATAAGTTAATACTTGCACTGGCACTTGTCGCAGCATTCCCACTGGCGGGACTTGCGGAAGATAATTACTTCCCCAGCATTGATGCGGCAGCTGATAATTCAGTGATAGAAAGTACGCAGCCGGAAACACAAACTGAAATACAAAATACAGGGGAAGTTGTTGATAATCCGGAAGCTGAGAAAAATGTAAAATATATTAAAGATATTGAAATTCACGGAACAAACGTCGTTTCTGATGAAGAGATTTTGACGAAATTAAATCTGCATAAAGGTGATGTCTATAAAAGAGAAACTGTCCACAACGGCTTAAATGCCGTATATGGTACAGGATATTTTACGGAAAAAATGAGAGCTATACCGGTAAATAATCCTGACGGAACAGTTACACTTAAAATCATTTTAGAAGAAAATGCACCGGTAACCGATTTTACAATAGAAGGAAACACCGTTGTTTCGACAGAAGAAATATTAGAGCCGCTTTTACCGATGAAGGGTAAGCCGCAAAATATTACCCAATTAAATGAAGCTATAGAAAAAATCCAGTCAGTGTATAGCTCAAAGGGTTTTATTCTTGCCAGAGTGGAATCCGTAACGGACGATCCTGACGGAACGATTAATATAAAAGTAAAAGAAGGTATTGTAAATTCAATAGCAATATCCGGCAACAACAAGACAAAAGACTATATTGTTGCAAGAAACATTCTTGTTGAACCCGGAATGGTCTACAACGAAAATCAGGTAAAACAAGACCTTGTAAGATTGTTTGCTACACAAGCATTCAAAGACGTAAAACGTGAAATTGAGCCGTGCGAAGATGATCCGGACAAATACGATATTACAATCGAAGTTCAGGAACCTAAAGGACCGACAACATTATCCGTCGGAGCCGGACTTGACTCTGTAACAGGTGTTTTTGGTAATGTCGGAATTGCAAATAACAATTTCAGAGGATTAAACCAAAGAATTGCCCTGAATGGTATTGTAGGTACAGGTACAATTTTGAACGATTCTTCAATAAAAAGAAGAATGAATATGCAGTTTGAATTGAGTTTCTTTGAACCTCATTTTCTAAACGCAGACACCTCATTAATGACAAAATTGTACTATAGAGATTACGGTTCATATCAGGTGCCTCTTGCAATTGAAAGACGTTTCGGCGGCGAGTTAACACTGGCGCATAAACTGAAACATAACAGAAATTTAACATCAACATTCTCTCTTGGAGTTGAAAATGTAGATGTTAAAGAAGGTGATTTCTCAAAAATACAAGGTATGTATGCAAAATACGGAATACCTATCAGCAAACGTGCAGAAGAATTGGATGGCGGATTATTCTTATCGCTCAGTCCGGCACTTGTATATGATACAAGAGAAAATAGCGTAGTAACAAGACGCGGAACTCTTGCAAACATCAGATTTGATGAAAACATAGGACTTAACGGATTTGATAAAACACACGGAAAACTTTCCGGTTCAATAAAACGATATATTCCGATAGCTAAGAAATCATCGTTATCAATTATGGCAAGAGCCGGCGGAGCAATACATGGCGACGTGCCTGAAGTTATGGCATATCGTTTAGGCGGACCTTATTCTGTAAGAGGATTCAAGATGAGTGCAGTAGGTACAGGTAATGCATTCGTAATGGGTTCGGTAGAATTTGCAACTCCGATACCGTTTATAGACAGAACAAGACTTTCCAGAGGGAAAATGGGCAGTTTCTTGAACAACATCAGATTGACCGCGTTTGTTGATGCCGGTAAAGTATTTGACAGAACTATTGCATCCAAATTATATGACAGACCTATGTACGGTATAGCAGCCGGTGTCGGTGTAAAATTATACATTCCGGGAATGGGACCTATTTCTATTGATTATGGTATTCCGTTCACTCCGGTTGGCAGCAACGGATCTAAACACGGTTACTTCACCTTTGGTGCAGGCGACTTTGTTTACTAATATAAAAATAATAAAAAATATAATACAGACTACAGGAGGTTTTATGAAAAAATTTAAAATGGCAATGGCACTAATCGGCTGCGGTTTAATGCTTGCTTCAGCAAATCAAGTTTTGGCAGGCGGTGTCGGTTACATTGATTACGGAAAAATTCAGGAAGGATATCCTTTAGCTCAGCAAGCAATCAAGGAAGTTGATGCAAAAGCTGTTGAATTGCAGCAATTTATGGTTGATAAAGAAAAACAATACAGAGCATTGGATACACCATTAAAAAAACAAAATTTTGAAGATGCAACCAGCAGAGAGCTTGATATTAAACAAGATGAATATGCTCGTTTGAGAAATCAAAAAGAAGAATTGATTTTTAACAATATTCAAGCTGCAGCAAAGAAAGTATTGGTTGAACAAAATCTTGACGCAATTGTTGACTATCGTGTAATTTTTGTTGGCGGTGTTGATGTTACAGAACAAGTACTTCAAAAACTTAGAGCCGGTAATTAATAATGAGAATAGTCGATATAATCGATAAAAAGAAAAAAGGCATGGAACTTACTAAAGAAGAAATAGATTATTTTATTTCTTCTTTAGTTAATAGGAGCATGCCGGATTATCAAGCAAGTGCTTGGCTAATGGCAGTCTGGTTCAAAGGCATGACGGAAGATGAAACCGCTTGTCTTACTGAAGCTATGATAAATTCAGGGGAGCGGATAGACTTTGGCGAATTAACAAACCGAATAGTTGATAAACATTCAACCGGCGGGGTTGGCGATAAAGTTACAATAACATTAATACCTCTGCTTGCAGCTGCCGGTATACCCATTGCAAAATTATCCGGCAAAGGACTTGGACATACCGGAGGAACAATAGATAAGCTTGAATCTATACCGGGATTTTCTTGTGCCTTGACAACAGAAGATTTAAAAAAACAGGTTAAAGAAATAGGAGTTGCAATAGGGCAGCAGACAGGCAACTTAACACCGGCTGACGGGATGTTGTATGCTCTTAGAGACGTAACAGCTACAGTGGATTCCTTACCGCTTATATGTTCTTCTGTTGTGTCAAAAAAAATCGCCGCAGGAGCAGGGAATATTATTTTAGACGTAAAGTACGGCTCCGGAGCCTTTATGAAAACACCTCAAGATGCAATTAAACTGGCTGAGTTAATGGTAAATACAGGAAAGAAACTGTCAAAACCAATAACAGCAGTAGTAACCTCAATGGAAGAACCATTAGGGAGAGCCGTTGGGAATTCGATTGAAGTAATAGAATCCATAGATTTTCTAAAAGGAAATATTGTAACAGGAGATATAGCAGAATTAACCTATGATTTTGCTAAAGTTGCACTTATGCTTACAGGTAGATTTTTAGACGAGCAAACTGCTGAAGATTATGTAAAAGAACTTATCCATAGCGGCAAAGCCATCGACAAATTTAAAGAACTGATAATAGCACAAGGCGGAAATCCGGAAGTTATTGAGGATTATAATAAATTTGATCAGCCGCAATTCACAATAGAAGTAAAATCTAAAACATCCGGTTACGTGAAAAAAATTGATGCCTACAAGGTTGCATACGGGTGTAAACTTCTTGGTGCCGGAAGAGAAAAGAAAGGTGATCCGATAGATTACGGAGTAGGAGTATTCCTAAACAAAAAAACCGGAGAATTCGTAAATTCAGGAGAAACACTTTACACAATTTACGCAAACGATAGTACTAAAGCGGATTTATGCAAGGAATATTGTACTCAAGCATATAAATTTTGTGAAGAAAAACCGGAAAAATTGAAACCGATATATGCTATAATAAAACCATAAGATAAGGGTGAAAAAATGTACAGAAATAACAGAATGCAATACATAATAAAAACATGTTCAAGTGAAAATGCTCAAGAATTGCAAAATCTCTTAAATGAAATGTCAATGAACGGCTGGGAATTATACAGCATGAGCGAAGTTGAAACGGAAGACGGATTTAAGTACAATTGCATATTTATGTCTGAACAAAATTCAACTGACGAAATCGGAAGCGGAGATGTTGTAAATATTGCCTCTTTCAAAAGCCAAATGGAAAAGATGCTTTCTCCGGAATTTTCACCTTATGAAAATTGCATTGACATTCAATCAAAAATTGCAAATCAACAAAAACGTATATCAAAAATTAAATCTGAACTTGAAGGAGAAGCACCGGCTTCCGTAAACAGAAAAAAATTAAATGATAAAATATCCGCAGGGTTGAAGGAACTGGATGAACTTAAACAAAAGCTTGCGAAAGCAACTTCTCCTGATGTTATGTTTGCAAGATTAAAGGAAGATAAATTTTCGATTAACTTAAGCGAAGAACTGCTCGATTATGTTGACTCGGAAAAAGATTTTTCTGAAGATGACCTGATAGCATCAACCGTAAAATCAAGACTTAAACTTACCGACGAGTACGGTTATGTAATGCCGCGCGTAATATTTAATGATGATGAGACACTAAACCCTTATGAATTTTCTATTAAAATCAGAGGAATAGTTGTCCACAAATCGTGCGTATATCCGGCATATACAATGTTTTTTGCAGATGATATCCACTTAGAGAAAAAACCTAAAAATGCGATAACAGATGTAGACACAATAACAGGCAAAAAAATTATTTGGCTTGAAAAATCTCAGACAAAAGATTTTTGGGAACAAGGAATTTCCGGTTCAGAATATATTGCAAGAATGCTCGAATTTTGTGCAATAAAATATGTGGATGAGCTGCTCGACTATAATGAAATTGATCGCTACATAAGTGTTGTAGAAAAATTCAATCCGTTTTTAACAGAAAACATTATACCGGATTATTTATCAGTTTCTGATATAAAATTTCTGATTACCAGTTTAATAAAAGAAAGAATTTCAGTAAAAGATATTGTATACATATTTGAAAAACTTAACGACTACGCTGATGATTGTCCTAAGGCCGAATTGCTAAAAAAATTACGTCTGACAATGTCAAAGCAAATATGCCAAAGCCTTGTAAACGCAGACGGAAGCATTCAAATATTTGATATGAGCGACAAAACCATAGAAGAATTTATTCCGAACGTTGATGAAGAAGATTCATTTATGGTAACAATTGACGGAACTTTTGCCGAAAAATTAGCTAACAAAATACAAAAAAAAGCTAAACAACTTGGGATAAATAACCCTATTTTAGCGGTTCCGATTGAATTCAGACAGTTATTCTTCACATTGCTGTCCAATTACTTGAATAACATAACAGTAATTTCCATGGAAGAAATCGGTTGTAATTACAAAACGGAAGTTATTGCTGAAATTTAAAAATTAATAGCAAAAAATTTTATGTTTGGATTTAATATAAACATGCAAGTAGGAAAAGTCAACATATATTCAACCAATACAACCAATAAATATAATAAGGTACCGACATTCACTCGAAAACTGCAACCGCAAGAAGAGGCTGATTATAATAAAAATGCAATCGGTGCCGCTTTAGATTATTTAGGCACACAATCTTTAGCAATGATTTTGCACGGTTCATGCAATCCGGTAACAGAAAATGATCTTGGAATAGGTTCTCCTTGCAACGAAAAAGCAAAAGACGTTATAGCATTAGAAAGACTTCACGGATTTAATGCAAATCAATTAGGACCTATGGGCGAAATTACAAGAGGAGATATTTCTCCTTATTCAGCATCAGTGTTTGCTCTAAACAGAATGTTTATTGATGCGGAAGCCTTAACTCAAGACAGATATGCCAATATTATACCGGAAGAAGAACTTAAAACACTTAGGGTTAAATATTCTGATACCCCGGGCGGATATACGTATTCCAAATTTTTTGATTCTTTTGAAAATTACGACAGAGTAATAAAAGATGCCTACACAAATTTCAGAACAAAAGTCCGAGCAAAAGATCCAAATGCACTTGCACTTCTGGATGAGTACAATGAATTTAAATCAAAAAAAAGAAATCGTGCGATAATGTCAGCAATATTTGAGGTTTTGAGCAACACCTACGGCACTCGAGACGTATCTGCATGGGAAAGCGAAATTGACAGAAATCTTCCTGTACTGCTTAAAAATAAAGATAAAGAAGCAATTGAAAGATATCGCCAAATAACAAAACGTTCAGCCGATGATATTAACAGTTACATTTTTGGACAATTTTTGATAAATAAACAATTAAAAGAAAATAAAATCTACCGAGATTCAATCGGATTTGAATATATAAATGACAATTTAGTCGGTAATGACAAGAGTGAAGTATGGATGTATCCGGAAGTATTTTTAGAAAAATACAGACTCGGATGTCCGGAAGGCGGAAAAGATAACGGCCCTCAATTATGGGATATACCGGTAGTGGATCCTCAAAAATTATTTGATTCCAAAGGAGACTTAGGACCTGCAGGGAAATTTTTAAAAGACAAACTTGAAGCAGCACTTGAGTATTGCGAAAACATAAGAATAGACCACGCTTTGGGTTTAGTTGATCCTTATCTTTACGACAAAAACACAGTATTCGAAACAGACGGGCATTTGGATCGCCAAAGATTTTACGGTGCAAACATTTCACAAATGGGACATGTAGATCCTAACGGGGAATATAAAGAGATATTGGAAAAAATTGTATTACCTACTTTAGCAGAACACGGTATAACCCCAATTAAAGCTGTATGGGAAGATCTTGGTAACCAAACTTCCACCTTTAACGATATATACAGAAACAAACTTCATATTCCGGGAATGACGCAGCTTCACTGGGACAGAAGCGAAGTAAAGCCAAAAGAGAATTGGGCTATGATGGGTTCTCACGATGAACCGTCAGCAATAAGTCTGGTTAAAAACACTTGGATGCAAAATCAATGGGATTATGGAGACCACGCTTGGCATGTAGACTATCTTTCGGGTTATCTAAATCAAGATGACGCAAGAGCAGCGGAAAGAGAAGCGTTCAAACAGAAATTATTAAGCAACCCGAATGAAAGAGTGAAAGCTAAATTTGCAGAATTATTTGTTGCCTCTGATAGAGTTCAGATACCGTTTACCGATTTCTTCGGAATTGAAGCCAGATACAACGAAAAAGGGACAAAGTCCGCAGCTAATTGGAAATTAAGATTGAATGACAATTTTGAAGATGCATATTATAAAAACTTGCAAAGTAACAATCCGACGGCGATAAACATGCCGGAAATTTTAAAAATGGCTGTACAAGCTAAAGTTGATCACGAAGTAACACAGTATAAAAGGACACATACCGGACCTGACAACTCCATAGACGAAGAAAATTTTAATAAATTTCGTTCAGATTTATACAAACAAGTTACGCCAATATTGGAAAAATTAAATCATTACGAACATGTACTAAAAGAACAAGATTAAATCCTTCACTTTAAACGACAATCGTGATAAAATATAATTATGAGGAGAGCTCTATTAATAACAATAATAGCTTGTTTAAGTTTATTTACCCTTGCAGACAATTTTTCGTATGGGGCGTACAATGCTGACTTAACAGAAGAAGAAGCTCGCATACAAGAAGAACAAGCCGCAAAAGAACCGGTACTGCCGAGTATATTTATATGGCAGCTTCCGGAACAAACCGTAAACGATAGTGAAAATGCAGAAGAAAATGATGATTATGCAGATTATTTTGAAACAACAGATAATAACACCGCAGAAACAAATGAAGACATTTTCATAACCGATTATTATGAAAACGACAACGGAACATTAAAAGGGTATTTGGACTATTTGGAAGATTCAAATGCAATTACGTTAAATACTTCAGACACAACCAGATCAATTAATTTAAGTAAACCTCAGGCACTCGCTTCTTCAAGACTAAATAAATCGGACTTTAAACTTCCGATGACAACTTTTTCTCATCATTTGTATGAAAGGAATTCCAATATTGCGTACAATATTGCACCGTTTGACCATTCATCGGAAATATTTGACCACAGATTAAAATACGGTACCTTATCTATGGGAACATCTTATAATGAAAGTATTGATACCTCTGATTTGGGATTTACAACGTCATTTTACACAAAATATGAAAACAAATACTTTTCATTAAAATCCTCCTACGATAAAAATTCCGGAGTAGCCTACAGTGAAGTAATAGATAAATTCACCCTAACACCTGAAATTAAATTAAACAAATATATATCAATAAAAGACAGCGTAACTTCAGACATTACAAGAAACAGAACAAAAAATGAAATTATTTTATCTATTAAACCCTCAAAAGAGGACAGGGTAAGATTTGAATTTGGCGCAAACCAAACTTACGATGCCAATAGCGAATTATTACGTTCCCAAATAAAATTTTCAACGATGTTCAGATGGTAGTGAAATTACACCAAGCCCTCAGGTGGTTCTTCATTCATAACCTGAACCCCAAACTTAGCTCTGAATAAATGTTTTACGGTATCTGCCTGAATTTCAAACATCATTTTGTTAAACATATCATAAGCTTCTCGTTTATATTCAAGAAGCGGATCTTTTTGTCCGTACGCTCTTAATCCAATACCTTCTCTCAGCATATCAATATTATGAAGGTGATCAATCCACTTGTTATCAACAACACGCAGCAAAACGTCTCTTTCTAAACTTCTCATAACATTATCAGGACTAAACGGAGTTTGTGAAACATATTGCGGGTCATACTGAGATAAAACTTCATTATAAAAAGCAATTACTTCGCATTCGTGATCTTTATATGACTGAATTGCAAGATTTTTCAATTTATCATAAATCTTATCAAACCTTACACCTTGGACATCAGATATCCCAAATCCGGACAACTGAGGAAATACCGAATGAATATCCTTTATCATAGTGCTTAAATCTTCAAATACGTACTCATCAGGATTTTGTTCCGGAGCAATATAACTTCTAAGCAAACTATCAACTTCTCTTTCAATCATAAAGTAAATATCGGAAGTTAAATCCTTGCCGAAAAGAACCTTTCTTCTCTGCGCATAGAATTTTTCACGCTGAATATTCATAACGTCGTCATACTCCAATACACTTTTTCTAATATCAAAGTGATAAGTTTCAACTTTCTTTTGAGCTGATTGAATTTGACGGGTAATCAAAGGATGTTCAATAGCCATGGTTTCATCAACATTTAAAGCATCCATCAAAGTAGTAATTTTATCCCCGCCAAATATTCTCATCAAGTTATCTTCCAAAGACAAGAAAAATCTTGTAGAACCCGGATCCCCTTGACGAGCTGCACGCCCTCTTAACTGGTTATCGATACGACGGGATTCATGGCGTTCAGTACCAATAACGTGCAAACCGCCTGCCGCAACAACTTTTTCATGCTCAGATTGCGTAATTGCAGTCGCCTCAGCAAGAATTTTTGATTTTACATCCTCATACTCAGGTGAATTCGGATCTAATCCCATAGAATCCAATTTTTCTTTTGCAAGGTATTCCGCATTACCACCTAAAAGAATATCAGTACCACGACCTGCCATATTTGTTGCAATAGTAACTGCACCTACACGACCGGCCTGAGCAATAATATACGCTTCTTTTTCGTGGTGTTTTGCATTCAATACGTTATGTTTAATCCCCAATTGTTTCAACAAATGAGAAACATATTCGGATTTTTCAATACTTATTGTACCGACAAGCACCGGTCTGCCCAGTTTATTTTGTTCTATAATATCCTGCACAACCGCATTAAATTTTGCTCTTTCGTTTTTGTAAATTACATCAGGATAATCAATTCTGATATCAGGTTTATTTGTCGGAATAACAGTAACTTCAAGATTATAAATTTTACCGAACTCAGCTTCTTCAGTCAACGCAGTACCTGTCATACCGGATAATTTAGGGTATAATCTGAACAAGTTTTGGAAAGTAATACTTGCAAGAGTTTGAGTTTCGTCCTGAATTTTAACACCTTCTTTAGCTTCAACTGCCTGATGCAAACCGTCTGACCAACGGCGACCTTCCATTAATCTTCCGGTAAATTCATCAACAATCATAACTTCACCATCTTTAACAACATAATCGGTATCTTTTACAAAAAGTTCTTTAGCTTTCAAAGCTTGAAGTAAATGGTGAGCATACTGTGTACTTAAATCAAATAAATCTTTAACTCCGATAAGTTCTTGAGCCCTGTCAATCCCTTCTTCGGTTAAAATAATATTTTTATTTTTTTCGTCAACTTCATAATCAACATCTTTTTTCAATTGAGGAGCAATTTTTGCCATCATTTGATAAGTTTCTGCGGACTTTTCAAGTCTTCCGCTAATGATAAGCGGAGTTCTTGCTTCATCAATCAAAATACTGTCAACTTCGTCTATAATTGCATAATTATAAGGTCTTTGAACAAGTGCATCCTTGCTTTGAGCCATGTTATCTCTCAAATAATCAAATCCGAACTCATTGTTAGTACCATACGTAATATCACAATCATACGCAGCTTTTTTATCGATATAATCATCCATAGAATGACCGCCGGAAAGAATTACACCAACAGACAAACCTAAAAACTTATAAATTTTTCCCATCCATTCGCTATCACGTTTAGCAAGATAATCATTTACTGTGATAACATGGACACCCTTTCCGGTTAAAGCATTAAGGTATGCCGGCAAAGTAGCAACAAGAGTTTTACCTTCACCTGTTCTCATTTCCGCAATATGACCATTATGCAAAAAATATCCGCCTATCAATTGAACATCAAAGTGGCGCATATTCAAAACACGCTTACCTGCCTCACGAACAGTAGCAAACGCTTCCGGCAAAATTTTATCCAACGCTTCTTTTTCTAAGCGTCTATCTGTCTTGAAATCGGATGAAGTCGGTCTCTGAGCCAATATTTCTTTAAATTCAACTGTTTTAGCTTTTAATTCGTCATCCGTCATTGCTGCAAACTGTGGTTCTAAAGCATTTATATGTTCTATTATCCCCATTATATTTTTAATTTTTCTCTCATTAGGATCGCCTAATACTTTCATGAGTAAATTTAGCATTATATATTTAACCTCTCCAAATTTGGTATTCTATGTGGATATTTTACCATGGACAAAGTGTTTTTTCAGTATCTTAATGAAAAAATAATTATTGTAACATTAAAATAAAACCTTAAAACCATTATAAATTTCGGTTTCAAGGTTTTATTCATTAATTACTTCAATTATTTTAAAATTGTTTGTTCCCTATCCGGTCCAACACTCACGATAGATACAGGGACTTCAAGCAGTTCTTCAAGTCTTGCCAAATATTTTCTGCAATTCTCAGGCAATTTAGCATACTCTTTTACCTGCGTAATATCTTCCTTCCAGCCCTGATGAGTTTCATATACCGGCTCTAAATATTTATGCATATACACATCCGTCGGATAAGACTTATAAATTTTACCATCCCGACTATCTTTGTATGCGGTACAAACTTTAATTTCATCAAAACTATCGAACACATCAACTTTTGTAAGAGCAACAGTAGTTAACCCGCCAACAAGCACAGCATATCTCATAGTAACGGCATCAAACCAACCGCAACGACGCGGGCGTCCGGTTGTAACCCCGTATTCATGACCGATTTCTCTGATTTTATCACCTACTTCATCAGTTAACTCTGTAACAAAAGGTCCTTCCCCCACACGGGTAACGTAAGCCTTTGCAACTCCTACGACTTCATCAATCATCTTCGGACCAAAGCCGCTGCCTGTAGCGGCACCGCCGCCTATAGGATTTGAGCTTGTAACGAAAGGATATGTACCATAATCAACATCAAGCATAACCCCTTGTGCGCCTTCAAATAAAACTGTCTTATTGCGTGATTTTTCAAGCATTTCCTGCCAATCAAAACAAACGTACGGTTCAAAGATTTTTGCATACTTTTCACATAACTCTAACACCTGTTCTTTTGTATAACCCTTTAAACCGTATACTTGCTCTAAGGTCTTGTTTTTTAAAGGCAATATTACATCCAATTTTTCTGATAATGTTTCTCTTGAATATAAATCCTGTATTTTTAAGCCAATACGAGCATATTTATCAGTATAAGTAGGACCTATACCTTTTTTAGTAGTCCCAATTTTACCTTTTGTAGCAGTACTTTCCGTATATCCGTCGACTTCCGTATGATACGGCATAGTAATTGAAGCAAGCGGACTTACCTTCAATCTCGAAACATCTATACCGTCATTAATTAATCCGGTAACCTCTTCTTCAAAATATTCCGGTAAAATTACAGTTCCTGCTCCTATAAAACAATCCTTACCACCGTACAAAATTCCGGAAGGAATAAGGTGAAATTTAAAGGTTTTATTATCAACCACAACTGTATGCCCTGCATTGCAGCCGCCTTGATACCTTATAATTAAATCCGCATCCTGAGCCAGTAAATCAGTAATCTTTGCCTTACCTTCATCGCCCCATTGCGCACCCACTACTACTTTATTCATAAAATACTTCCCTTCATTATTAAAATAAATCCCGCCGCCATTAATCACGACAAATTCTACAAGAAAATTTTAGCATAAACAAAGAGGTTAACCAAAAAGATTAACCTCTAAACTTGTGAGTAAATGTATGTTTATAAATCATTTTATGAGAAGAATTTTAGCATGTCCTCTGCAATACGAGCCTGCTGTTCAGGGGTAACAAATTTCCCTACAAGCTTTTCATCATTAGCAGTAAGCCCTAAAGCACCTAAATCAACTTTTTTTGTATTCATTCCGAAGAAGGCTTGTCCGTATACACCAAGAGCTTCGGCACTCTTAGCCTCTGTATGTACTTCTTCAATTTGAACTTTTTCTTGAACTTTTTCCTTTGCCTTAGCAACCTGTGCATCAGCAATAGCTTTCCTTTGTTGTCCTAATTGATACCTATTGTAATCATTATCTCTGTTGTAATTTCCAAATTCATAAGACATTTTTAAATCTCCTTATTATTACTCACATTCTATATATCGGAAGATTACTAATAAATCTTTAATAAATTTCTTAAATTTATCAGATTCTTGTTACAAAACTTTACAAGAAAATTTGCATACAAAAAGACCGGTTACAAAAACCGGTCTCTAAACTCGTGAGTAAATTATCTAATTATATAATAAATTTTAAGCAAAGAATGCTAACATATCATCAGATATTCTGGCTTGCTGCTCAGGGGTAACAAATCTTCCAACAATTGCCTGATCGTTTTGAGTTAAGCCTAAAGCTGTAACATCAGGTTTTTTACCCAGTCCTGATATTGCCAATCCGTAATTACTTAAAGCATCCAGACTTGCAGCTTCGGTTTTCTTTGTTTCAAAATTTATCTCAATCTTTTCTTGAGGTTTCATAGTTTGTGCATCAGATATACGTTTTTTCTGACTTCCAATTTGATACAAACTAAAATCATTGTCCTTGTTAAAATTTCCGTAATTAAAATGTGTCATCTCTTAATCTCCTTTTAATTTACTCACTGTAGTGTGCATACTGTTTTTCAACTAATTTTGAATAACTTTATTATTTACATGGTTCTTTATACCTCTAAAATCTTTTTCCTATAAATAAGTCTCGTATATATATAAAGTATTTTTGTATTTCAAAATTGCGTAAACAATATATAATTATTAAATATTGTTACATTACTTTACAATTAACCGGAAGATTAAGTATTAAAGGCTATTTAATACGTTTATCCTGCATCGCAATATAAACGGCATTAGCACGATTAACCGCATTAATTTTCCTAAACGCAGCAGATAGCTGAGCTTTCACCGTATGAACACTAACATACATTTTCTTTGCAATCTGATCATTGGACAAACCATGACCGACAAGTGTAATTAAAATTTTTTCAGATTTAGTAAGACGATAATTTCTTGAACTCATAATAAATACCTCAATTAACTTACATATATATTATAACGCATTTTAAAAAATGCCTCAGAAAAATATTAATAATGTCTCCGGTCTTAATAAAAATTTACAAACGGTTAAAACCCTTACTACACGAGGGTTTTAAGAAAATTAACTTTTGTTATTCTAAAAAAATTATAAAATTCTGTCCAAAAACACCAAAATTTTATCAAAAATCACTCAAAAATCGGAGATAATATTTATGTTAAGATATATGACCGAAAATTTATAAATATTTACAATTTAAAATTGTAAAACATATATATAAAAAGCAAGTCAAAATATGATATTGTAAGGGATTACACAATCAACTTTAGCGAAATAGACACCCCGACGGAAAAAGAACGTGCGGAAATAAACAG
>ONTD01000186.1 GCA_900320675.1 uncultured bacterium | reverse complement strand
GAAAAGATATCGTCTACAATGAGTGGGGAGTCGAACATTACGGCAAAGTCAATTGGATGAAGGGTGCAATCAATTATTCCGACAGAATTGTCACTGTTTCTCCTACATACGCAAGGGAAATTCTTACCGGTGAATACGGTGAAGGTATGGATTATACCCTTCGTGGTGCTCAATATAAATTGAAAGGTATTTTGAACGGAATTGACTATGATGCCTTTAATCCTAAAAAAGATGATAATTTAGTTAAAAATTATGATGTTAAAACATTAAAGTACAAAGAGGAAAATAAAAAAGCAATTTGTGAAGAATTCGGATTAGAGTATAATCCGGATAGAGCACTTATTGCCTGCATTACTCGACTTGTTCCGCAAAAAGGTATAGATTTGATAAGAGATGCCGAAAATGCTATGAAAGACACTAATGCTGATTATATATTCTTAGGCAGCGGAAACAAGGATTATGAAAACTTACTTATTTGGTTATCGAATAATACTAAAAATATTAGGGCATATATAGGTTATAACGGAGAGTTGGCTAATCAAATATATGCAGGCAGCGATTTTTATCTTATGCCGTCTAAGTTTGAACCGTGCGGACTGAGTCAGCTTATAGCTATGAGATATGGCTCATTACCGATAGTAAGGGCTACCGGTGGTTTGGAAGATACGGTGGTTGGATACCCTCTCAACGACAGTACCGGATTTAAATTTTGGACATATAACGGTTTTGATATGATGCAGGCGGTTAATTGCGCACTTGAAGTTTATAAGGACAAATATACGTTTAACGCTATGAGAAAAACCGCTATGGAGACTGATTTTTCTTGGAAAAAGAGTAGTGAAGAGTATTTGAAAATGTATAAGGAGTTATCCGGAAAGTAATGAAAAAGATTATTGGTTTTTTAATATGTCTTATAATCGGTGGCGGCATACTGTATCTTGCCTTAATAAATGAAAGTTTGTACTGTTCTCATGATGTATCTACGTGTTTGTTTTCATCAAAATTTGTTAACCGTATAACTATACGTGAAGAGGTTTTTCCGACGAGTGATATAGATAAAATATACTGTGATGCAGAATATCAACCGGGGAGAAGCGGTAAGACCAAGTTTTACGTCTTAAAGTTGTTAAAAAAGAACGGAGAGGTCTACAAACTTGGAAGTTATCAAAGGGAGAAGCTTTGTAAAAAAGATTTTGAACCTATAGATGAATTCAATAAGAATACATCTAATGAATTTAGTCATGAATCAGGAATGGGGTTTGTAAATCTGCTTGGGATTACCTTTGGGATTATTATATTGTATATAGGTAATCTTATTTTAAGAACCCGTTCTCAGGAAGAAATTGATCTTTGGGCTGATGAGGAAGCCGAAGAAGATAATGATAATAAGAAAAAAAAGAAAGACAAAGACTAATCCGAAACATCTATACAGATATCTCTTCGGTATTTTTTGCCGTCAAAATAAATATCTGCGATATTGTCATACAAAAGCTCTCGAGCTCTTGAAAATGTTGCGGCTGATTGCGTTACCACAAGGGTTCTGCCTTTATTCGTAAGTGTTTCAAAGTAATTGTTTTTGCCTGTATTAAAATATGATATATCTGTTGTATCGTCCACAAGTTCTAACCCTGTTATGACGGAACCGCCATTTCTTGCCGACAATACGCATGAGAGTATGCTTTTTTCGTTAAGCGGAATTTCAGAGTAATCATCGGCGAATGAACCGTTAATGCAGGCTATCATTACATCATATAGGTCTATATTTAGTGAATTTAAGACAGCTTGAGTATCGTGGTCTTTAAAAAATGGTGTGAATCCTATTACAGACGGCTTGCTATCTTTATTTAATACGCATTCTATTCCCATTACGCCGCAATATGGCTTTTGTTTCTTTTGAAGGTTTAGCATAATAGGGTTAACCACATATTCCATCATATTATCTATGACATCCAGTGATACTTTGTAGTCAGGAAGATATGCTCCGGAGCCAAGTGTAAATAACCCGCCGTCGCCGTCTTCTTGAAATTTATAATCTCCGACTGCGGCTATTGGAATTGCAAGGTATCCATCAGTTATTACGTACAGGGTAAACTGATGTCCGTACAGAAATTCTTCTATAACAACTTTATTTTCATTTCTTAGAAATATATCATTTATGCAGGTAACGGCTAATGGTATGGTTGAACATACCGCTCTTACATCCGTTTCCGAATTTTTATCTGTCGTAATTAACAGAGGAAAATTTTCATTCTTTACATAATCTATCGCAAGCTGCTGTTTTTCAAAGATACCGAATTTTGCTGTAGGAATATGCATTCTGTACAAGAATTTTTTAGCTGCAGCACGGGAAGTTATAAAGTTTGAAGCACCTGCTGACGGCGCAAATACCGGTTGGGAATTTTCCTTAAAGTCTCCAACGATATCAGCTCTTATTGCATCATCTGAAGTAACAACAGTAAGTGTTATTTCATTTTTAATAGCAAATTCCAAAAGCTCTGATACGGCAGTTTCTCTAATATCGACTCTTTCGGCGTACTCTTCAACGGCAACATTGCCCGGAGCAACATAAACCTTATCAGCTTTGGAATTTTCGACAAAATATTTTGCAAGGGCGTACTCTTTTGCAGATGAGCCTACAATTAAAATCTTCTTCTCTTCTTTATTCATATGATAATTTTATCACAATTTTTGTCCCCAATCAAGGATTCTTATTTAATACATTGTTTTTAGAACAATATAGTATGGGATTGGGTAGATTTATTATGCTGCTAATTAAACAGATTTAGCTGTGGAACCTGAGCTTGCGGCACGCCGTTCGATTTTTTCTTAGCAGATAGGTTATTTGAAAAATCACGCTGCATTTTGCTCATTAATTCTTGAGAACGTTTTACTACTGTCTGCGGCAATCCTGCCATTTTTGCAACTTGGATTCCGTAACTTTTACTTGCACCGCCTTGAACAATTTTTCTAAGGAAGTGAATTTCTCCGTCATCTTCTGATACTGTTATTCTATAATTCTTAATTTGCGGGTAATTATTAGTCATAACATTTAATTCATGGTAGTGGGTTGCGAAGATGCAACGTCCCTTAATTTTGGTTGCAATATATTCCGCTACAGCCCAAGCTATTGCAACTCCGTCGTATGTACTTGTACCTCTTCCTATTTCATCAAGAAGAATAAAGCTTCTTTCGGTTGCGGAATTTAATATATAAGAAGTCTCAACCATTTCTACCATGAAGGTTGATTGTCCAAGCGTTAAATCATCAGATGCCCCGACTCTTGTGAATATCTTATCTACAATTCCTAATTTTACATAATCTGCAGGCACCCAAGAACCTATTTGAGCCAAAATTACGATTAGTGCATTTTGTCTCATATAAGTTGATTTACCTGCCATATTAGGACCGGTAAGTATCATAAACTGAGTCGTATCTTCGGAATTTGATTTTAATTCCAAATCATTTGCGACGTATTCTCCTAATGGTAATATTTTCTCTAAAACCGGATGTCGTCCGTTTCTTACAATAAAATCGTCAGACTCGTCTACAATAGGACATGTGTAGTTGTTTTCAACGGCTATTTCTGCCAAAGATGAGTATATATCTAACAGAGCAATACTTTGTGCAATTTCTCTAATCTTTATTACAAATTCTTTTGAGTATTCCCTAAAGTCAGTAAATATTTTATACTCCAATTCCGTTGATTTG
>ONTD01000187.1 GCA_900320675.1 uncultured bacterium | reverse complement strand
TTCAATCTCATTTTCAATTTTCATAATAACTCTCTCCTATTATGTTACTAAAAGCCCTCTTACCCAAACTTACAAGAACTTACAAGCCTATTATACAGTTTTTAAGAATGTAAAGCAATTGGTATTTGTATTATATTTAATACATACGCAATATCCTGATATAAGGAAAAATAAACAGCAACCTAACCAGCCACCTGTTATAAAAAGATTTTTAAATATTTCCCCAAATGAATGCATATTGTCAAAACCAACAAATCGCGCTACATGAAAACCTGTTACCAAAAATATGGCAAAAAATCTCATGACATCTATATAAAATAATCTTTCCGTAAACTTGCCCACGGTATAATAGTATAATAAAAATAACCATAAATTCATTATTCAAAATACTATACACAAACCGATTATTCTTTTATACTTGGAGCAAATCCAAGACGAGCCTCGGCGCACTTATCACGAATAATTTTGATTAAAATTAACTTCCTTTTAACAATTACCCGAT
Organism: uncultured bacterium; assembly: GCA_900320675.1. Lineage (GTDB taxonomy): Bacteria > Cyanobacteriota > Vampirovibrionia > Gastranaerophilales > Gastranaerophilaceae > UBA1221. Next base: position 1,656 of record ONTD01000187.1, on the reverse strand, counting down.
ACGGTAATGAAACAAAATTTATTATGGTAAATAATAAAATAAAAGAAAGGAAGGTATATCATGTACGTTTTAAGGATTATTGCATATATTCTGGTCATAATAGGAGCCATAAACTGGGGCTTGATTGGATTTTTTAATTTTGATTTAGTTGCGGCAATTTTTGGCGAAATGTCCGTTATGAGCAGAATAATTTACGGATTAGTCGGGATTTCCGGCATAATATTACTGTTAACCCACAGGAGTATTTTCTACCACGACCATATGTAAAAACATTAAAAAAGCCTTTCGTAATTACGAAAGGCTTTTTAGATATCACTTATTACAAATTTATTCTTCTTCATATCCTCTGGCACCGCGATAAACGCCTCTAAAGTATTGCTCCAACTCAGTTTTATTATCGGAAGCTTCCAGAGCCATTTCCTGAGTAATTTCGCCGGCTTCTACAAGATTTATCAATGAACCGTTCATTGTAATCATATTATTATAACCGCCCTTACTTATGTACTCATAGATATCTTCAATCTGATTTTTAATAATCAAATCCTTCACGGTAGAAGTTACTACGAGAATTTCAACAGCAGGAACTCGTCCGTTACCGTCCTTAGTTCTTATAAGTTTTTGAGCTATTGTACCCCTAAGAGTTTGAGCAATCTGCTTTCTGATCTGATCTCTAACCCCCGGATCGTACATATTTATAATTCTGTAAAGTGTTTGAACAGCATCGTTTGTGTGCAAGGTTGCAAATACAAGGTGTCCTGTTTCAGCAGCTTTGAGGGCAGCATCCAAAGTTTCCAAATCACGGATTTCACCGACAAATATTACATCCGGATCTTGCCTTAATGCATATTTTATACCTGTTGCAAATGTTGGGGTATCAATACCAACCTGTCTTTGAGAAACTTTGCACAGCTTATCGACAAATATAAATTCAACAGGATCTTCAATCGTAATAATATGTTTTTGGTATTTTTCGTTAATATAATCAATCAAGGAAGACAGCGTAGTTGATTTACCGCTCCCCGTCGGACCTGTTACAAGAACAAGTCCATTATTATGTTCAGCAAATTGTCTCATTGAAGATGGCAGATGCAAATCTTCCAGTTTTGCAATATCGAAAGGGATTTTTCTGAATACAATATTATATGTATACATTGATTGCGAAACATTTACCCTAAACCGAGATACCCTTGGTATAGAATAAGAAAAATCCAAGTCAGTTTCTTTTCCTATTTTTGAACGTAAAAAGTAAGGAATAATTAACAACACTATATCATTTAAGATTTCTTTTGTAAGTGGCGGTAATTTCGTTTTTATTATCAAACCGTTTTTCCTTATCATCGGATGCTCATCCACTTTTAAGTGAATATCTGAAGCTCCGGCAAGAACTGCTTTCCTTAAAAATTCATTTAAGTCAAAGGAATCTGACATACGCTCTCTCCTATTTTAACTCTTCAAATCTATATTATATTAATACCACAAAATCTAATTTCTGACAATTTCTCCGTAAATTTTTCCGTTTTTATACTCCGTTAATTTCGCCGTAATAATTGTATTTGTATACAACATATCCTCAGAATTTAACAAAACCGTCAAATAATTTCCGGTTACCCCTTTTAAACACTTTTCAACCTTATCAGGATGCTTTTCTACCAAAAC
>ONTD01000192.1 GCA_900320675.1 uncultured bacterium | reverse complement strand
TGGTTAGAGCGCATGCCTGTCACGCATGAGGTCGCGAGTTCGAGCCTCGTCGTTCCCGCCATTATTAAAAGCCCGCAATGCGGGCTTATTTATTAGGAGATACAATGTATAACAATCGTTTTGCAGATAATGATGAATACAAGGGAAAAATTGACAGTTATCGACCATTAGATAAGGATGCTGTCAAACAAATTCAAGAATATTACAGAATTGGTCTTACTTATTCTTCAAATGCATTAGAGGGAAACACTCTTGATTTAGCAGAAACGAAGATTGTATTAGAAGATGGCTTAACTATTAGCGGGAAACCAATGAAAGACCATTTGGAAACACTTGGACACTCTGATGCTTTTTATGAACTTTTAAATCTTGCAAAATCAGACATTATAACCGAAGCAAATATTAAATTTTTACATAAGCTTTTTTATTATCGTATTAATGAATCTGAAGCCGGTAATTACAGAACAAAAAATGTTATTGTTACAGGTTCGGATATTGATTTCCCAAAACCTAATGAATTATTTGATAAAATGCAGGATTTTGTAAAAAATATTCCGAACCTAAAATCGCAACTTCATCCTGTTGAATATGCAGCAATGTTACATGCAAAATTTGTAAACATTCATCCTTTTATTGACGGTAACGGAAGAGTTGCACGACTGTTAATGAATTTAGCACTACTACAAGCTGGTTACAATATAACAATTATTCCACCTGTTGTAAGAGCTGATTACATAAGAGCCTTACAAGATTCTAATCATAACAATTTTATTCCATTTATAAACTTTATTTCAGAAATGGTTTTGGAAAGTCAGAAGGAATATTTAAGAATAATTGAAAGATTAAAATAGTATTATGCTACATTTATTGTGGCTATATAATAAAATATTTTTGTTGGGGTATCATTCAAGTGTTCGTAATAATTCTTAAAAAGTTCGAACCTTGCAACGTCAACCCTACCATTAAAAGAAGCCTCCTTGTGTGGCTTATTTGTTGAACAAATAAACAAATATTGTATTTATTTCTCAATAATCCTAAATAATTTTTCACCCTCTTGTATTATATCAAATTTATCTCTTGTAAAAGCATTCGTATCAAATAAAACTTCGTAGTTATTTGCTCTATACCCAGGGAAATTTTTCACATCAAAAATAACTTTTACGCCACTCTTACCTAGTGCAAAACAATTTGCATAATCCGCATTCATTTCAGGGACAACTGATGTAAAACCTTTGTTATCAAAAATGAATTTAGAAACATCATCTATTGTTTCAAGCTTGTTTGTTCTCGTCGGAGATATTCCTCTTACAAATTTGCCTGTCAACCTGTTATTCGAAATTGCAAGTTTTAAAGAGTTTAATATCTTTTGCGAATTTTCAGATAGAGCAGAACCAGTTCTTAACATATCATTTATATATGGACACTTCGCATATTCCTTATAAGATGTAATTATATCAGATAACAAATTTTTTGTTCCTTGAATATTTGCAGGTTCTAAATGAGTTAACGCATTAGAATATTGAAATGTATCTGCTATATTTGCCGAATGAGCAAGATTAATTATTTCATCAAAATTTGCTTTGCCGATTTTTGAAACTACAGTTCTTCGATTAGCAATAGTCCAGCCATTATTTATTAATGTTCTCAAATACGAAATATTTAACACCTAACCATTTCCTTATGTATATACAAAGTATTTTCCTACTAAAAAATTGACTAATAATTACAAAAATTTTACAAACATAATGTAGCAATTAACCTACATACTTTGTCTATTTTAGGACAAATAAAATGCATTAAATATTTCTTCCGGAGTTTGAACCTGTGAGCAACATTCCCGCCATTTTTAGTACTTTTAGCCTAGAATCCCAAAGTTTTAAGCCAATTGGTTACTTGTTTTTCTGTTTCGGCTCTGTCGTTTTGTGCGGTATGTCCATAAATTTCAAATCCTGAGTTCACTTCTCCGCTGCCTTCGTGGGTACAAAAATGATGGACTGTTTTATCTTTGGTGTTGTAGGTTTCTAAAAACGTATAAACCGGCATTGGCATATCAGCCCACCAGTTTGGATATCCTATAAAGACTGTCTCGTATTCGTCAAAATTATCTATTTGTCCCATAATTTCAGGTCTCAAGTTCTCTTGTTTTTCTTCTTGAGCATACTGTATTAATGGAGTGTAGTCATTTGGATAATTATCATTTTTTACTTTTATTTCAAATATATCGCTATTTGTTTTGTCAGCTATAATTTTAGCAACTATAGCGGTGTTTCCTTCTTGAATTCTTCCAACGCTATATTGTTCCCCTGTTCTTGAAAAGTAAACGACGATTGATTTTTTGTTATTAACCATATGAAAACTCCTTTTATTATTTTTATCTATGAAAAGCAGGGATACTATACCCCTGCTTTTACTAATTTTGACGCATCCTCAACTATTTGTTCAGGGTTAAGACGGTATCTTTTGTATAATTCTTCTAGCGGAATTCTGTCGGTAAATTCTTTATATGCTCCGTAATTTAGAACTTTCATATCAGAATTCCCGTAGTATCTTGATATTTTTTCTCCAAATCCGCCGTTCAGTTCTCCGTCCTCGAGTGTTATTACTACATCGTGATTATTTTTTAAGCTATCCAATAATTCCTCATCTATCCCTGTTATAAAACGAGGATTTATTAATGTTGCATTGATATTTAATTTTGTTTTAATTTCTTCTGCAACTTGTTTACCCAAATGGAAGAAATTCCCCAGTCCGATAATCGCTATTTGCTCACCGGATTTTATTGTTTTAAATTTGTTAATTTCTTTTGAATAGTCCGTTGTATCTATAATTCCGGTTGAATTGAGCCCGCAGGACGGAACTCTTATTGCAGTCGGGTATTGGGTTTGATTTACAGACCAATCAAGCATCCCAAGATATTCTTCTTTGTTGGTAGGTGCCATATAAACCAAATTCGGAATATTTCCCATCATTGCCATATCAAACGTGCAAAGATGGGTAGCGTCAGCACCGGATATTCCGCCCCACCAGATTAAAAGTGTGAGCGGTGAATTGTTAAGGCATAAATCTTGTGATAACTGGTCATATGTTCTTTGAATAAATGAACTCATAACATTTAGTATAGGTTTTGCACCGCCTTTTGCAATCCCTGAAGAAAAAGCTACGGCGTGTTCTTCTGCAATACCTACATCCACATAATGACTGCCAAGTTCTTTTCTGTAATTTGCATCAAATCCGAATACCCCCGGAGTTGCGGCATTAACAACAACTACTGAGTCATCCTCTTTAATTTTATTGACTATATAATCTTTTGTTATACTGTTCCAATCTTCTGATGGTGTTGAATTCGATACTATAATTTCTTTATTTTCATCTAAAGTGTTAGGTAATATCCAGTGGAACATTTCTTTGTTCTCTGTTGCAGCTTTCAGCCCGTGTCCCTTTTCTGTTACAATGTGAACTACGACAGGGTGGTTTATATCTTTTACCTTTCTAAAACCTTCAATCAGTTTTTCAATATTGTTACCTTCTTTAATTAACAGATAATCAAAACCTAATGATTTAAAGAAATTACATTCAGCCTGACCATTGGTTTCTCTCAATGTTTTTAGGTTTTTATATAATCCGCCTTCATTTGGAGCAATAGACATATCATTATCGTTAACAACAATAATAATATTGCTGCCTAATACCGCTGCATTGTCTAACCCCTCTAGGGCTTCTCCTCCGCTTAAAGAACCGTCGCCGATAAGTGCAATTACGTTGTAGTTTTCACCTTTTAAATCTCTCGCTTTTGCAAGTCCTGTTGCAAGCGATACTGATGTTGAGGTGTGCCCAACTTTAAATAAATCATGATTACTTTCTTCCGGTGCTGTGTAGCCGGTATATTTCATATAATTTTCAGGGCTTAAAAATCCCTCTTTCCTTCCGGTAACTAATTTGTGCGGATAGCATTGATGTGAGACATCAAATACTATTTTATCGGTCGGAGAATTAAATACATAGTGCAGCGCAATTGTTGCCTCTGCAATTCCCAAATTCGGTCCGCAGTGTCCGCCGATTGTATTAACCTTGTTAATAATTAATTCTCTCATTTCATCTGCAAGTGTACTCATTTCACTTGTGCTTAAATTTTTCAAATCTTCGGGGGCGTTAACTTTGTCCAGTATCATATATATCTCTCCTTATTATCTTGTAGTTCAATTGTATACTGTGTTTAGCTATATAGTCAAGAGATTAAAATAAATAAGCTGCTAATATGGCAAAAATTATAAGCGGAATATTAAAATGTAAAAAGGTCGGTATACACGTATCCAATATATGGTTATGCTGCCCGTCAGCGTTTAGTCCGGCAGTAGGCCCCAGTGTCGTATCGGAAGCAGGAGAACCAGCATCCCCTAAAGCTGCCGCAGCCGCTAAGATAACAATAGAAGCTGCCGGAGAAAATCCCAAATGTGAACAAACGGGAACAAATAGTACCGCTAAAATCGGAATTGTACCAAAAGATGTTCCTATACCCATTGTTACAAATAATCCCACAATAAGCATTAAACAAACCGCTATGAACCTGCTATTTTGCATAAACGGTATAAATGCGTTAACGAGTACTTCTATTCCTCCGGTTTGCTTAAGTACAAGGGCAAACCCTGCTGCTACAAGCATTACAAATGCTACATAGCCCATTAAACCTATTCCTTCGTTTATTAGTTTGTCCATTTTTTTGTGGCTGACTGCACCGCCGCCAAATACTATTCCTAACCCAACCAATGCACCAAGCGGCAGAGATTTCGTCAGCAGTTGAACTATAAGTGTTGCAAATGCTCCAACCAATGTTATGTAATGATTTTTGTTGAGTTTTAAAGCTTCCTCATCGTCTTCTTCTAACTTGTTTTTTGCAAAATTTATATCTTTATATTCACGATTCTTTCTGTAAGAAATTAGTACTGCTATAAGTAATCCTGTAAACATCCCAAGACCGAGTATCCAAGTGGATTTCCATACATCATTTTTAAGAACTGCCATTCCGTTTAAGGTCATATTTTCTGCAATTAAACCTTGAAATATAAGTCCAAATCCAGCAGGTATCATAATGTACGGAGCTTTTAATCCAAAGGAAAGCGAGCAGGCTACTGCACGCCTGTCTAGTTTTAACTTGTTCATCACGTGTAACAGAGGCGGAATTAAAATAGGAATAAAGGCAATGTGCACAGGAATTAAGTTTTGTGAAAGCATTGCTATGAATGTAATTATTGAAAGTAATATGAATTTTTTACCCTCAATGATTGAAGCTATTTTTTTTGCAAGTATAGTTGC
>ONTD01000193.1 GCA_900320675.1 uncultured bacterium | reverse complement strand
TCTGCTACAGGTTCTTCTTGTACTTTTACTTCTTCAACCTTTACCTCTTCTTCTTTTTTCTTTGAATCCAAGTTCATAGGTTGGAATTGACGAGAATTATTTCTGTATACGGTAATTCCTTTCAAGTTATTTTCATAAGCCAATATATAAGCTTCTTCAATATCTTGACGAGTTGCGTGTTCTTCAAAATTTACCGTTTTTGAAACGGCATTATCTGTATGTAACTGGAATGCTGCCTGCATTTTTACATGCCAGTATGGAGATACATCATGTGCAGTTACAAATATATGTTTAATCTCATCGGATATTCCGTCAACATGGGCTACGGAACCTGTTTTTGCAATCTCTCTCATCAAATCTTCACTGTATAGACCTTTTTTAATCATGTAATCTTTAAAGATTGGATTTATTTCCAGCATTTCAGTACCGTCCATAATCAATCTTGAAAATACAAGACCAAATAATGGTTCTACACCACCAGAAGCACTTGCTATCATTGATATTGTTCCGGTAGGTGCAATACATGTTGTTGTTGCATTTCTTATTCCGAATTTTTCTATCTGACTATCCAAATCCGCCCATTTGTCATCGGAAATTATGCCTGCTGATTTACCTGCATACTTGTTTGTCAGGAATTTCTTATTATCATAAACACTGCCGCTGAAATTATTAAATCTGCCGCGTTCTTTTGATAATTCAATTGATTCACACTTAGATGCATAATCTATAAATTCCATTATTTGAGCACCTAATTTTGTTCCCTCTTCTGATGCATAGGATAAGCCCATTTTCATTAGCATGTCAGCCCAGCCCATAACTCCAAGACCGATTTTTCGATTGTTTCTTACCATCTCTGAAATTTTTGGCAAAGGATAATTATTTACTTCAATTACGTTATCCAAAAATCTTATTGCCGTTCTTGTGGTATCTGCCAATCTTTCCCAATTAATTTTACTGCCTTCCGGTGTTTCATCAACCATCATGCCTAAGTTAATTGAACCAAGATTACAAGCTTCATATGCCAGCAACGGAACTTCTCCGCAAGGATTTGTAGATTCAATTTGCCCGATATGCGGAGTCGGGTTATCTGAATTCATCTTGTCTATAAAGATTATACCGGGTTCACCGTTTCTCCAAGCACCATCTACAATCATATCAAATACTTTTTTAGCACTCATACGATTTACTACTTCCCCGTTTTGTGGATTGATTAAATCGTAATCCGTTCCGGCTTTCAAAGCTTCCATAAACTTATCGGTTACCGCAACTGATATATTAAAGTTATTCAATTTGTTATTATCACTCTTACAGTTTATAAAATCCAAAATATCAGGGTGATCAACTCTTAATATACCCATATTTGCACCGCGACGAGTGCCGCCTTGTTTTACGGCTTCTGTTGCAGCGTTAAATACTTCCATAAAAGAGACAGGACCTGATGATACACCCATTGTTGAGCGAACCACACTGTTTTTAGGTCTTAATCTTGAGAATGAAAAACCTGTGCCGCCACCTGATTTATGGATTAATGCGGTATTTTTTACTGTTTCAAAAATTCCTTCCAACGAATCTTCTACAGGCAATACAAAGCATGCTGCCAACTGACCTAATTCTCTTCCTGCATTCATTAATGTAGGAGAATTCGGCATAAAATAACGATTTGTTATCATATTGTAAAATCTTTCAGTCAACGCATCTACATCTGCCTGTGTTTTTCCAAACTTTAAATCTCCGGCTGCAATTGTACTTGCCACTCTTTTAAACATATCTGCCGGTGTTTCTACACAATTACCATCTTTATCACGTTTTAAATATCTTTTTTCAAGAACTTTAATAGCGTTTTCGGATAAGTTTAATTTGTCTTCCACTAAGTTCACACTAACCTCCAATAATTATATCCCTGTTTCAAATCTGGTACATGTCGAATATTGTCGCACATGCTTTATTTTTTTATTGTATACAACTTCGCAATTTAAAGCAAGGTCATAACATGAATTATTACGAAATGTTTATAAACTATTGTTTTTACTTAAATTTGTAAAAATTTTTCCGATTTTTTAAATAAAAAAATTCCTTGAAACTTTTGTTCCAAGGAATTTTAATAAATTTCGTTTATTAATCACTTTCTGCAATTACTGTGGTTATCAATTCGCCATAATTATTAACATGTCCGTCGGTTTCTTCGACAATATATCTTAAGTCATCTCTGTTTTCGATGGCTTTTCGAGCTTTTGTCATTGCTTCTTCTAAATCCGTAAATTCACCGATTAATGTTTTTGAAAATTCTGAATAATCTTTTTCTGTGTAAACGTGATACATAATATTTCCCCCTTACAAATATTATATTACTACAAACATATTTTATATATCACATCCTGTCAGCTACTTGCTAATATAATTTGCTCATGATACTATCAAAATGTTGTTATAGTTTATAAGGAGAAAGGTTTATATGGTTTGTACTTTGGAGAAAAATGCGTCAAAAACTATCGAAAAAGCACTTAAAGTTTTGAATAAGAAAAATTTAGCTTTTATTATGCATAACGGAAGTTTCCCGTCTGCTGAGGGAGAAAATACCGGTTTTGGAACAATAAATTCTAACGGCGGCAAAGAGGTTATTGATTGGGCAAGCGGAATATTTTCTTCAATTCAGCTTGGACCTGCGGGTAAAACAAAAAGCTGCGATTCTTCTCCATATACAGGTACAATATTCTCAGGCAACCCGCTTTTTATCGACCTGAAACAGTTAACCGGTAAAGAGTGGCACAATATTTTATCCGAAAAAACTTATGAAAATATAGTTTCTGAAAATCCTAACAAAGATACAAATAAAACTGCTTATTCATATATCTATAAAAAACAAGATGAAGCGTTACGCGA
>ONTD01000196.1 GCA_900320675.1 uncultured bacterium | reverse complement strand
TTGCAGGAAGAAAATGCAAGGGCTAAGTTTTCAACGTTCCTTGACAGAGCTGAGGCTATAGATGGCGGAAAACTTTTTGTAACAAAAGTTCTGGACTTAAAACCGCTTGCTATGAAGATAGGTATGGAATTTTTATCTAAGAAGTTAGGTGAAAGTATTATTGTACTTGCCTCTGACAAATCTGTAACGGTAAAAGTTTCGGATAGTTTTGTCAAAAAAGGTATAAATGCAGGTAAAATTGTCGGCGAAATTTCACGAGCTACCGGTGCAAACGGCGGCGGTCGCCCGAATTTTGCTCAAGGCGGAATTAAAGATGCGTCTAAGTTAGATGAAATTTTACCGCAAATTAAGGCAGAACTTTTAAAATAAATAATTGTAACAAAGCCTTAACATATGCTAAAGAAAATTTAAAAAATTGCCGTTAACCATGGTGAAAGGAATAACTATGGGATTATCGGCATCACAAGCTAAATTGTTAAGTATAACTTCAAGGCTTTCTACGATTGAATTACAGTCGCAGAATATTACGCGTGCAAAACAAGCACTCGCAAACGATACTGCCGAAATGAACAGAAAATATAATAACGCACTAAATCACAAAGGTCTTGTTTACACTGAATATGACGAAAGCGGTGAAAAGATTACGACACCTTTAACCGGTGCGACTCTTATGACTTATTCCCCAATTAAAAATCAGTATGGTATTGTTAATGCGGCGGGACAAATTCTTGTATCAGAAAAAGATGCCGCAAATTATGAAGATAGTGCAAATATTAACGAGTTCTTGGCAAAATACGGGTTTGGTGCAATTGAAAGTCATACTACCCAAACAGTTGTTAATCCTGCATATTCCGAAGCTAAAGAGATTTGGCAAAAAGAACACGATGAATGGGAGACAAAAAAACCGGATAAATCTAATGAAAAATATTTGTCAACAGTACCGGATGTTAACAATGAAATATATATTGCAGTAACTACTTCAGGGGGTTGCTTTGAGAACGGTTTAAAAGGATTAAATTGTTATATGCATGCCCTTGCAGATTTAATTGGACCTGGGGAGCATGAAACAAGTACAGGTGAAACGTACACTATAACAGATGATTATCAGCTTCATGGGTGGTACTGGGATTCTGCATTTCATCAGAAAAATAATGATTACGAGCATATTAGAGAATTATTAAAAGCAGGTCATTGTTCAGGGGATGTTTTAGAAAATACTACTACAGGTTCTGATGGTTATGAATATACGTATTCAACAATATTAACTGTTCCGAATAAGCTTATAGGTGGTCCGGTTTCAGATCCTAATATGTCTTTATATCAGAGAGCGATTGATTTATTATGGGAAGTACATGGTGATTATCCTAGTCCCAATGATGCTTATGGAGGAAACGCAAAGGAGGAGAATTTAGCAAAATTCTTTTATTATGTTGAGCATGATTTAAAACAAGCAATAACTAAAACAGTTGTTGATGAAAAGCTGTATGATGATGACTATCAAAAATGGTTAGAGGAAGAACCGCAAATGGAAGATATTCCTCCTACTATTGAAGAAGAAGTCATTGAATATCAGGACATGGACAAGGCTCAGTGGTATGTCAACCTTTGGCATCGTATGAACGGAGCATCCCAAGAAAAAGACGGCTATACGACTAACCAATTTGGGACAACAAGTCCGCTTAACGGTTTCTTTACTAATCAAAGACGCTGGGAAGTTTTGGAAGACGGCTTAATGAATAGTTCAAAATGGTTGCAGTGTGCACTGGAAAGCGGTTCGGTTACTCTTGAAAGAGTTAATTATGCTAACCCTACACAAAAAGGTACCGGACTTAAATATGCCGAATGGACTTCAATAATTTATACAAACGCTATTGATATTACCGAACAAACCGACAGCAGAGCAGTTGCAAAGGCTGAAGCTGAATTTAATCATAAACAAAAGGTTATTGAAGCTAAAGATAAGCAATATGACAGTATGCTAAAATTGCTTGATACTGAACATAGCGCACTTGAGCAGGAATATGAAACCGCAAAAGCCGTTGTTGCAAAGAATACTGAAAGAACACTCAAAATTTATTCTGCGTAATTAAGGATTACTCACCAAAATATGTTTTAAGTCCTACGGCAAGTTCTTTTGTCTTGCATAATTTTTTTAATTTTGCAATTGCACGATTTTCAATCTGGCGAATACGTTCTCTGGATACTCCGTATTGTGTTCCGATTTCGTCCAGAGTTCTTCTTTCTCCGTTGTTATCCAGTCCATATCTCAAAATTAATACATCACGTTCTTTTTGGCTTAACTGGTTTAGGATTTTTTGAACATCTTCAGACAGATTTTCCAAAGTAACCCTGCCGTCAGGAGTTATAGTACTGTTATCTACTATAAAATCAGATATTTTTGAAGTTTCATCTGAAGAATTTGTCGGGGTGTCTATTGAAATTGTTGACTGTACGGATTTTATTATTGAGTTTAATTTCCCTATAGTAATTCCCAATCTGTCGGCAATCTCTAATTTAGTCGGGTTATGCCCCAATTCTGCCGTCAAATCAATTGTTACTTTTCTGATTTTTCCCAATGATTCTATCATGTGTATAGGTAATCTTATTAATCTTGCTTTGTCTGCAATAGCTCGGGTTATTGACTGTTGTATCCACCAAGTTGCATATGTGGAGAATTTATAGCCTTTGGTGTAATCAAATCTGTCAGCGGCTTTCATTAGTCCTAAATTTCCTTCTTGTATTAAGTCTAAGAAGGATAATCCTCTGCCGATATATTTTTTTGCTATACTTACTACCAACCGCAAGTTTGCATTAACAAGCACGTTTTTATAAAAATCACTGTTTGTTTCTTTTATTTTTTTTGCTACATCTAATTCTTCTTCGCTTGATAAAAGCGGAATTTTTCCGATTTGATGAAGATATATCTTTACACTGTCATCGGAGTTTACGGATGACAAACTTTCTTGAATCTTCGGATCTTCTACCGTCTTTAAAACGTCTTCGTCTTCTTCCTCTTCAAGTTGCAGCGCAGAAAAATCTACACCTTCGTCAGATATTTCTCCGAGTATTCCGAGTTGTTCCATTTCGTTTGCCATATATAAAGTCTCCGTACTCTTCTATAATACATAATTAATATTTTGAGGGCAATTTTGTAAACTTATTTTTTCTTATTTAATTTTTGTCTTACCGATTCAAAAATTATTACCGCTAAAGCATTTGATACATTAAGTGAATTGAATTCCTTCAGCATAGGTATCTTTACAACGTAATCGGAAGATTTTAATAATGATTTGGAAACACCTGCGTGTTCAGCCCCCATTATTATTGCAAAATTCATATCGCAGTAATCAATATCATAACAATTATCTTTTGCGCTTGCGTCTGTGGCAATTATCCACCAGTCTGATTTTTTAAGTTTTTCTACCGCATTTTGAAGGCTGTTTACCTTAATTATAGGAATATGATTAATTGCACCGGCACTTGTTTTTTCTACTATAGAATTTATTTGAACATTTCTTCTGGAAGGAAGAATTATTCCGCTTACCCCTGCACATACGGCGGTTCTGATTATTGCACCGACGTTATGAGAATCTTCTATGCCGTCGAGAATTATTACGGAATCATTTTCGTGCGGCTGCTCTAAAAATTCATCCAAATCTGTATATTTAATCGGCGATATTTGTGCAATTACACCCTGATGATTATATTGAGCGTATGGGGTAAATTTTTCTTTTGCCACAAATTGAAAAACTATTCCGTTTTGTTGTGCAAGTTCTTTTATCTTGTTCAGCTTTGCATCGGAATGCAGATTTTTTGAAATTAAAATTTTATTTATTTCTCGGTTACCTGAAATTAGGGCTTCCAATACGGAATTTTTACCGAAAATTATATCTTCCACTATTTTGAAACCTCCAGCATTCTGTCAATACATTTTTTTGCTTTTAATGAAATATTTTCATCTACATTAATTTCGTGTTGTTCATATAAAAG